>JANPOJ010000659.1:0-3236 GCA_031427935.1 Ilumatobacteraceae bacterium
GGGTTGTCATGGGCGACCGCATCCTCGTCACGACGTTGACCAAGAAGATGGCAGAGGACCTGACCGAATATCTGCTCGAGCAGGGGCTGCGGGTGCGCTACCTGCACAGCAACATCGACACGATCCAACGCATCGAGATCCTGCGCGGCCTGCGCCTCGGAGACTTCGACGTGCTGGTCGGCATCAACCTGTTGCGTGAGGGCCTCGACCTTCCCGAGGTCTCGCTGGTGTGCATACTCGACGCCGACAAGGAAGGCTTCCTCCGCAGCGAGACGTCGCTGATCCAGATGACCGGTCGCGCCGCGCGCAACGTCGACGGTCAGGTCGTGATGTACGCCGACAAGGTCACCGCGTCGATGCAGAAGGCGATCGACATCACCCAGCAGCGACGCTTGCGTCAGATCGCCTACAACCTCGAGAACGGCATCGACCCGCAGACCATCCGCAAGGCCGTCGGCGACATCTTGTCGTTGCTGCGGCCCGACGACGGCTCGCCCGTGCCGGGCAAGGATCGTCGTCGCCAGCGCGAGCGCGACAAGGTGCAGCGCGAGCTGAAGACGCTGCCGGAGAAGGAGCTGGCTCGCCTGATCCTCACGCTCGAAGAAGAGATGCACGAGGCCGCCGCCGAGTTGAAGTTCGAGTACGCCGCCCGTCTCCGCGACGAGGTCAACGAGTTGCGCAGAGAGCTCAGAGACGCCGGATGATTGAGGAATGCCCTGTGCCGGGCATGGGCCTAGCGGTGTTTGCGACAGCGGCCCGCTTGCGGGCCGGGTCGCAAGACTCCGCTACCAGGCGGAGACCAGGGGGGCCGACAGGACCGTGGTCATCGAGTCGGGCGGCAATGGCAGGGCGAACAGGTAGCCCTGGCCCAGGCGGCAACCCAACCGAACGAGGCGATCGCACTGGGTCTGGGTTTCCACACCCTCAGCGATCACCTCCAGGCCGGCATCGGCGGCCATCGAGATCATCGCCTTGACCACGGCCGGCTCGCGCTCGCCGTCGATCACCTGGCCGGTGAAGCGCCGGTCGAGCTTGACGCCGCTGATCGGCAACGAGGTGAGGGTCTCCAGGCTGGCAAATCCGACGCCGAAGTCGTCGAGCACCAGCCTCACCCCGGCCTCGGCCACTTCGGTCAGCTCGTTGAGCGTCGATGGAGACAGGTCGAAGGACTGCCGCTCGCTGAGCTCCAGCGAGATCAGCTCCAAGGGGACGTTGTGCTTCTCGGCCAGATCGGTGACGGCCTTGCGCAGACCAGATGCGGGGATCGAGTCGAAGTCGAAGTTCACGGCGAGGCGCAGGTTCGGCGACATGTTGCGGAACGTCGCCAGATGGGTCAGGCCGTCGTCGAGCATGCGGTGGAACAGCGACGCGTTCAGACCGGCTCGCTCGATGGCCGGAAGGAACTCGTAGGGCTCGCGGATGCCAGTGTCGGTCTGCCACCTCGCCAACGCCTCGATGGCGACCACATCGCCGGTGCGCATGTCGACGATCGGCTGGAAGTAGGCGCGGATGTGGCCGCGATCGAGAGCGTCGACCAGTTCGGCGGTCGCGTCGTCGAAGCGCGTGGCAGCGATCGTGACGGCGGAGCGAGCTGCGGCGATCGACGCCTCGGCGGCATCCAGGGCAGCGCCGAGCCCGACGCCGGGCAACCGACGGCCGACACCGACCCAAGCGCCGATCCCCGCCGCGCTCAGCGACTGTCGCAGGTTCGTTTCCATCGCCGTTGCCTCGGCAGCACACAGGTCGATCGCCAGGATGCCGAACTGCAGGCCGGTGATCCGAGCGCAGAAGTGACGCCCACCGAGGGACGAGGTCAGCAGCTTGCCGAACTCGGCCAGCAGCTCGTCGCCGGCCTCGTGACCCTGGCGCTTGTTGAGCTCGTGGAGCTCGTCGAGGCAGATCATGAAGATCCAGGCCTGCTCGCCGTTGGCGTTGCAACGTTCGTCGTCGCAGGTGAGTTGCGTCTCCCATGCCTGGCGAGTCGCGCAGCCCGTCAACGCGTCGAGCGGTGCGTTGTCGCGCTCTGCCAGGCGAACGCTGGAGGCCAGGGCAGCCTCTGCTCCGGCGAGTGCGCCGAGGGTGTTGGCCAGCAGGGGGATCAGTGTTTCTGCGTGCGCCGGCATCGGGGGAGGGAGCTCCCGGCTCAGGCCGATCAGTGCGCCGTACGGTTGGCCGTTCGCCAATTGTACCGGCACGACCATCTTGGAGACGTTCGCGAGGAACCGATCCGTCGACAGGTCGTTGGGCAGCACACTGTTGCCAACGATCGAGAACTGGGGGTCGACCGAGGCGATGACGATGCGTTCGTGGTCGTTGATCCGGGTGAAGAGCCACGTCGGGTAACCCGAATGCCTTCGTAGGTGTTCGAGCGCGGCGCGAGCCGTCCGCCCCAGGGTCGCATCCGTGATCAGTCCGCCGTTCATGCGAGTGCTATCGGCATCAAGTGACCCGAACTAGAGCAGAACGTGTGTTCGTTTTCATGTTATGTTGAGCGACATGTTCCACAGCGGCCGACCGCACTCGTCTCGGTAGCCTCGCCCTCATGCCCGCCGCCGACTCCGGAAAAATCATTGTTCGCGGCGCACGCGAGCACAATCTGCGAAACGTCAGCGTCGAACTGCCCCGCGACAAGATGATCGTGTTCACCGGCCTGTCGGGGTCGGGCAAGAGCAGCCTGGCGTTCGACACCATCTATGCAGAGGGGCAACGTCGCTACGTCGAGAGCCTCAGCGCCTACGCACGGCAGTTCCTCGGGCAGATGGACAAGCCCGATGTCGACATGATCGAGGGCTTGTCGCCGGCGATCTCGATCGACCAGAAGTCGGCAAGCCGCAACCCGCGCTCGACCGTCGGCACCATCACCGAGATCTACGACTACCTGCGCCTGCTGTACGCCCGAATTGGCGTGCAGCACTGCTTCAAAGACGGCACCCCGTTGCAGCGCCAGACGCCGCAGCAGATCGTCGACCGCATCCTCAAGTTGCCCGAGGGCACCCGGTTCCAGGTGCTGTCACCCGTCGTGCGTGGTCGCAAGGGCGACTACGACACGCTGCTGGAGGATCTCGCCGGCCAGGGCTACGTGCGGGCCCGGGTCGATGGCGAGGTCGTCGACATCGCCGAGTTCTTGAAGCGCGACGAGCGGCTGGCTCGCTACGAGCAGCACAAGATCGAGGTCATCATCGATCGTCTGGTGCGGCGTCTTCCCGAGCTCCGCGCACCGAGCCTCGGACAGAGCC
>JANPOJ010000660.1:0-8496 GCA_031427935.1 Ilumatobacteraceae bacterium
TCCATGACCGACGGGTCGCGGTACACCGACTCCATCAGGTCGAGCTCGTCGACCGAGCCCGACACCTCGGCGTTGGCGAACGGCGGTGTGTTCTTGCACACCGGGAGTTGGCTCACCCCGTTGGCGCGCATCACCTCGATCGTCTGGCGCACGGAGTCGCCAGGGTTGACGTACAACAGTGACGGGGTGTTGCCGCGCGTCTCCAGCACTGCGGCGATGCACTGATCGCACTCGCGCACGAACCCGAAGTTGGCCATCCAGTCGTCGTTGAACAGTCGCGACAGGTAGCCCCGCCCGCTGTCGGGGTTCAGCACCACCACGATGTCGTCGGGCTCGGCGCGCCGCGCCACCTGCAACGCGGCCGCTACGGCTAGACCGCCGCTGCCACCGATCAGGATGCCCTCCTCGCGACTGACCTGGCGGGCAGTCAGGAAGCTGGCCTCATCGCTGATCGGGATGATCTCGTCGTACAGCGATGCGTCCCACGCCGCCGGGTAGAAGTCTTCGCCGACGCCCTCGACCAGGTACGGCCGACCCGACCCGCCGGAGAACACCGACATCTCCGGATCACCGGCGATCACCTTGATGTTGGGGTTCTGCTGCTTCAGGTACCGAGCGGCGCCGGTGATGGTGCCGCACGTTCCCGCACCCGCGACGAAGTGGGTGATCCGCCCGCCGGTCTGCTTCCACAACTCGGGCCCGGTGGTCTTCTCGTGCGCCAGTGGGTTGTTGGGGTTCGCATACTGGTTGGGGCGGAACGCGTTGCGCTCGCTGGTGACCCGCTCGGCCACCTTGTAGTAGCTCTGAGGGTCTTCGGGTGGCACGGCGACGGGGCACACGATCACCTCGGCGCCGTACGCCCGCAGCAACGAGATCTTCTCGACACCGTTCTTGTCGGTCATCACGAACACGCACTTGTAGCCACGTTGCGCGGCCACGATGGCCAGGCCGACCCCGGTGTTGCCACTGGTCGGCTCGACGATTGTGTCGCCCGGCTTCAGCAGCCCGTCTCGTTCGGCGGCGAGGATCATCTCCAACGCCGGCCGGTCCTTCGACGAGCCCCCCGGATTCGTGGTCTCCATCTTCATGGCCAGCACGCATCTGATGCCGTGGATCTCGCTCGTGCGCTTCAAGCGAACAAGCGGTGTGTTGCCGAACAGATCGATCACGCTGTCGGCGATCGACGTGCCGTGCAACCTGGCGTCGGCCGAATCGTCACCCCAAGGCATGCGCGCCAGCGTACCCGTCGGCTCCGTGTCTTCGATCTGCGGCGCCCCGGCCGACTGCTTGCCTGCGCCGGTCAGGCGGCGTCGCGGCCGGGTGGTCCGGTGGTCATGATTTGTCCGTCGGGGAGTCGGATGGTCAGTTCGCGATTCGGGCCGAGCGAAACGAGCCACCCGTTGTGGTGGATCTTGTGGTGATGCTGTTCGCAGATCGGTAGAAAATTGTCCAAGTCGGAGGTGCCGCCGTGTTCCCACCAGATCAGGTGGTGCAGTTTGAGACGCGAGTACCGCACTCGACACCCCGGCACCGCACACGTCGCATACAACCCTTGTAGCGCCCGGCGTTGGGCGCGGTTGGCCAACCGTGTGGTGCGTCCCAAGTTCAACTCGCCCGGGGCGTCGATCACGACCCCGTCGTGCATCCGGACCGTGAACTGGCGGGCCCGCGGTCGCAACGCCTCCAGATATTCCGCTGGTAGATCGACATCGACACCCCAATCCAGTGTCGGTCGTCCGTCGGGCTGCGGGTTGGTGTGGTCTTCGACGACGATGATCTCCGGCCGACCAACCCCGACCCCGTCACCATCGATCAACGCCAACAACGCCAGAGCGCGCAGATACGACTGTTTCTCCAACAGATCCGTCGGACAACCGTCGGGGGTGCGGTCATGGAACAGTGCTTCGACTTGGGCATCAAGGCGGGCCTCGATTCGGACCATGGTGGCCGGGTCCCACGTCGCTGACCAGCGGCCCATCCCGGTGGCATGCTCGATCCACGAATTGAGCCGGATCGCTCGCCGTTGGCGCTCCAACCGCCGCAGCCCGTCACCATCACGCTCCAGGCGTCGCGCCTCGACGCGCACCGCGCGAGCGAACTCGTCCGCCGTCGACTGCTCAGCGATCGGCACCAACCCCGCGACCGCCTCGACCAACCGGGCGCGCACCGCCGGTTCGACCTGGCGCAACGCCCGAGTCACGACATCGACATGCTCACCCGACACCCGACCAGCCTCCAACGACGAACCCAGACCAGGGATCTGCGCGGTGGTCTCCGCCCGCCCCAACACCACCTCGGCCTGGCGCAACGAAGTCCGCCCGGCCTCCGCCAACGACTTCTCCGGCCACGACGACACCGCAGCCACCGCCCGAGCAACCACCACCTCACGACCATCGACCCACGCCTTCAACCGCCGCAGATCCTCGACAGCGGCCTGCAACAGACCCCAATCCGCACACGAAGCATCAACCGCCGCCACCCGCCCAACGAGCTCGTGCACCTCGGCCACCAACATCTCCCCATCATGACAAGGGGGTGTTACGCGGTCAGTCGGACGCCACCACCAGCACGATCTTGCCGACGTGTTGCTTCGTCATGAACAGCCGCTGAGCAGCGACGATGTCGCTCAGCGGAAATGTTGCAGCGATGATCGGGCGGATCTCGTCACGTTCGATGTGGCCGACCAGATTGGCGAACACGCCAGGGCTCAACACGGTGCACCCGTGCAGCGTGAGGTCGTTCAGGTACAGAGTGCGCAGGTCGAGCTCGACCCACGGTCCGCCGATCGCACCACTGGTCGCGTAGCGCCCGCCTGGCTGCAGCACGGCAAGTAGTTGCGGCCATGCGGCTCCGCCGACGACATCGATCACGACGTCGACCGACTTGCGCCCGAGTAGAGCGATCAGGTCGCCGTCTCGCGGCAACACGACCCCGGCCCCGAGCTCGGCGACCTCGTCGTGCTTGGCCTGCGCGGCCACTGCGATCACGCGTGCCCCGCGCCGCTTGGCGAGTTGCACCGCCGCAGAGCCAACGCCACCCGATGCGCCTGTCACCACGACCGTCTGCCCAGCGTGCACGTCGACCCGGGTCAACATGTTCTCGGCTGCCGAGTAGGAGCACGGAATCGAAGCCAGCTCCACGTCACTCCACGAGCACTTCACCGCCACTGCGTGCAGCGACGGCACGACCGTGTACTCGGCGAAGGCGCCGTCGACCTCGGATCCGAAGTAGACGGGATGGTCATCCGCAGAAGCAGGGTCATGGAACACGGGCTCGACGATGACCCGCTCGCCGATACGACCCGGATCCACCCCGGCCCCCACCGCCACGATGTGACCGCACGCATCGGCCCCTTGAATTCGCGGGAACATCGGCACGTCACCTGCCCAACTGACGGCACTCCCCGGAGGCGTCGGCACCGATGCGTCGATCGCGCCTGCGGTGCCTCCGACGACGTCGGGTCCATACCACCCGATGCGTGTGTTGATGTCGGTGTTGTTGACCCCGGCTGCGGCAACTTTCACGAGCACCTGCCCGGCATCAGGCGAAGGCACCGGCACGTCGTCACGCAACTCGAGGCGATCGAGGCCCCCGTGCCCCTGCAGCAAAACCGCCCGCATGGTCCGCGGCGTGTGCGTGTTCACGCACCACGCCTATCACGCCACGGACCATGTCGAGTGTGTCGGGGTGTTACATCGTCACGGTGTGACCGTGTACGTCGACAACATGCCGGCCGTGATGTGATCGTTGACGTGGCAGTGGAAGAACCAGGTGCCGATGTCGTCCGGCTGCATGTCGGCGGTGATCATCGTCGCCGGCAGCAGCGACACCACGTCGGTGCGCATGCCGCCCGACACGACCGTGTTGCCATGCCAGTGCGGTGTGTGCAGGTCGACTTCAGTGCCCATCGCCATCACGTACCAACGCACGCTGTCGCCCTTGCGCATCGTCAGGCCGGGGAGGTTGCCGTACGAGTAGCCGTTGATCGAGTGCATCTTGTTGCTCTCGACGAAGCCAGGGTCATCGGGTAGGGGGGGGATCGCCAACGCGTTCAGGTTGTCGTTCAGGTAGATGCTGGAGTTCTCGTCCATCACGCTGTAGTTCACGACGAACTGGCGAGCCACGTCGCTCGGTGATCCGTCGGGGCGAGCCATGCCGCACCGCGTGATGATCATCGGGCCCATCAGGCCGGCGTTGGTGTCGCCGACCTCGTCGACGTGCGAGTGGTACATCCACATCGTCGAACTGCCTTCCATCGGGCCAGGGCCGGATCGCTCGGGCACCTTCCAGTTGTAGGTGTAGACGCTGCCGGGTGCGACCGAGTCGTCGGCCTTGTCGCCGCCACTCGTGCCGTCGTTGTACGGAGCGCCCTCGCCAGCCTTGGTGTAGAACACGCCGTGCGGGTGAACGCTGGCCGGGAACCTCGTGTTGTTCTTGAACACGAACTTGATGCCGTCACCGACCTCGGCTTCGATGACCGGGCCGAGCAGACCGAGGTGCTGCCACTTGGCCGGTCGTGCCTTGAGATGGGTGAACGTGGCATCGGTGTACTCCCGGTACTCCGACTTCAAGTAGACGTGCCCGACGCGATCGGGCCCCGGTGCCATGAAAACGTTGGCCACATCGTCGAACGGCTGACCGGTGATCTGGTTGATGCCGCTCGGGGCATAGTCCCAGTGCACCTCGTCGGCCGCGATGTAGTACGTGCGCAGTTTGCCGGGACACGTCAACGCCGCACCCGCAGCCAAGCCGGTCTGGCTCGCCTGGGTGCGACCGGCGTGTTCGGAGCCCGTCGCCGGCGATCCGCAAGCGGCGAGACCGACGATGCCGACCATCGTCAATGCCCGCCACCGGCCGACCAATCGGTGCACCCGTGTCGTGTTCATGTTGAATTTCATCCGTCCCTCGGTTCTCTCCTGTGGACGGCAGCGCGCCCGCGACAAAGGAGCTGGCTGAGCAGGTGCTTTCGCAGCTCAGCCACTTGTCCCGAAGTGGTTCCCGTCCTACTGATGAAGCAGAGGCATTAAGCCTCTGGTCGCATCGTGCATCAAGATGGCGCCGGCCTGCAATGGGCTATAAGACCGCAGTCCTTAGCTGCCTTTAGACTTAAGACTTTGGTGAATGTGCCGCACTGCGGTGTCGTCGACTCACGGCTCGTGCGGCCGAGAGTGGCATGCTGACCGAGTGATCGACCACCGTTCCAGCTGGACCATCACGCCCATCACGGGCGTGTTCGGCGCCGAGCTCTGCGGCGCGCACGCACGCGATGGTGTCGATCCCACGTGGTTGTCGTCGCTGCTCGAGGATCACCGGTTGCTGGTGTTGCGCGACCAGCACCTCACCCATGCCGAGCAGGTCGAGCTTGCCCGCGCCCTGGGTGAGCCGACGCCGGCCCATCCGGTGGTGCCCGGTCATCCCGACTTCCCCGAGATCTTGGAGCAGGACGGGGCGAAGGGTGGCCGCAACGCGCGCTGGCATACCGATGTCACGTTCATGCCGGCGCCACCCGCCGCGTCGGTGTTGGTCGGCGACGCGACGCCGGCATGGGGTGGCGACACCATGTTCGCCGACGCGCGCACCGCGTACGAGCGACTGGCCGAGCCGTTGCGCAAGATGGTCGACGGTCTCGAGGCGGTGCATCGCATCTCACCACTCGCCTACTGGGGCGAACCGTTCGATTCGGCGCTCAATCGTGCCGACGCGCAGCAACTCCTCGACGACGCGACGAAGGTGCCGCCGGTCATTCATCCGGTCGTGCGCGTGCATCCGGCCACCGGTCGGCCGAACCTGTTCGTCAACCCCGGCTTCACGTCGCACATCGTCGGCTGGTCGCGCATCGAGAGCGACGGGTTGCTGCGCCTGCTCTACGAGCACATGACGCAGCCGGAGTTCGTGCTGCGGCATCGATGGCGCGATGGCGACGTGGTGATCTGGGACAACCGGGCGACCATGCACTACGCGGTCGACGACTACGGCACGACCGAGCGACGCGTGCGACGGGTCACGGTCAGAGGCGGCCTGCCTGTTGGGCCGACCGGTGTCGAGAGTCGCGTCGCCGACGATCCGTTGGTGACGATGCGCTGAGCGTCACTCGAACGCGCAGAACTCGTTGCCCTCAGGGTCGGCCATGACCCACCAGCGGATGTCGTCTTCCTTCGGTCGCAGCAACGTCGCGCCCGCGGCGACCAAGCCGTCGATCGTGGTGTCGACCAGTCGTACATCCCAGTGCACGCGGTTCTTCACCGTCTTCGGCTCGGGCACGCTGTGGAACACCCAGAACATGTACGGGAATCCGGCGGCGCCTTCGATCCACACGAATGGCAGGCCATCGCGCGTGCCGACTGTGCCGCCGGTGCGCTCGGCCCACCACGCGGCGATCGCGGGCGGGTCGACCGCATCCACCACCAACTCGAACGGTCCGAGCGCGCACGGGTCGGCAGGATGCGGCCCGAACACGCACACGGGCACGCCATCGGGATCGTTGAGGATGTGCCAGTCGATGTCGTCGCCCTTGGCACGTTCGACGGTGCCACCAGCTTCGATGAGCGGCGCCGGGTCGCCGTTTGCGACGCGCACGTCGATGTGAGCGCGGCTCTTGCCGGCGATGGCTTCCGGCACCTCGTTGATCCACACGACGCGATTCTTCGCCGCGCCCTCGGGCGGAGCGAGGCTGAACCCACCGTCGTCGTGAGTCACCACCGGTTGATGGAGCGCGGCGGCCCAGAACGCGGCGACTGCTGCAGGGCGGCCACCCCCAGCGGTCACATCGATGCACAGATCTTTGAAGGAAACATCAGGCATGTGATCGAGGGTAGTCGTTACCGTGGTGGCCGTGTCGTGGACGTGTCCGCAGTGCAAACGC
This sequence comes from Ilumatobacteraceae bacterium, assembly GCA_031427935.1. Lineage (GTDB taxonomy): Bacteria > Actinomycetota > Acidimicrobiia > Acidimicrobiales > Ilumatobacteraceae > JAENVT01. The sequence continues at coordinate 6,863 of JANPOJ010000660.1, forward strand.
CAATTCGCCCGGACGCGACAAGGTCACGAATGCGCACCGGCGATGACGTTGGAGGAGTACTTCAGCACCGGCCCAACGTTCGAGCGGCCGGTGTTCGACTCCGTCGTGGCACATCTGCGGACCCTGGGCGAGCCGTTCCTGGAACCCGTGTCGGTCGGCGTGTTCGCGAAGCGCGACGGCGTCGGCGTGTTGCAGTTGCGACCGATGACGAAGTGGGTCGCGCTGTGCCTGTTCATGCCGCGCACCGTGCACGACCATCGCATCTCGCGCAAACCCATCGCCACCGGGCGCGTCGTCTACCACGTCGTCAACGTTCACGGGCCCGACGACATCGACGATGTCGTGAAGGGTTGGATCACCGAAGCGTGGGATGCTGCGGGGTAGGGCTTTTCTAGCCGCCGCCGATCGTCTGGATCTCTTGTACGCCCATCGCGACCGGCGTCGTCGTGCGCAAGTCGCCGAGCGCCCCACTCTCGCCGTTCGACGCCTGCCAAGTGACGTTCCAGATGATCGTGATCGTGCCGTGATAGCGGAGGTCGGTCGTGCCCGTGACCTTGCCGATCGATGGGTACGCCGGTGTCCACGCGCAGCCGTCGTGTGACGCCTCGGTCGAGCCCCACGGCAGGCAGGTGATCAGTGTGGTGTCGCCCGCGACCTGCGAACCCGTGGCCCATTCGATGTCGGTTGCCTCGGCCGTGACCGTCGCGGTGAGGCCGGGGATCGATGCGGTCGCCGTGATCGGCGGACTCGGAGTCACCCCGAGCCACGTCTCGATGTTGACCACCATCTTGTCGATCGGCGGCGAGAAGGTCACCTCGGGATGTGGGAGTAGCGATGCCACCTTCTGATACGCGACGCGGGAGAGGTCGATGGGATCCTGCGGCCCGACGTACACGAACTGGACGATCGCGCCGCACGTGCGGAAGTAGATCGTCGCCGGCAACCCCGTCGCCGGATTGATCGTCACCGGATTCGCCGTCGGCCCCCCGAATGTGGACCCATCGAACAGCGCCCAAGGTGTGCACGAGGAGATGCCAGGAGGAGGGTTCACGCCCCCGTTCACCGCGGAAATGACCCAAGTAGAAATCTGCGCACTGCCACCTGTGACCGGGGCATCTTTCCCTCCTCCGACTGATTCAGCCCTAGCGCTCGACGGTACGAAAGCGGCGATGACAACAATAAGTGCGGCTAGTCGGAAGGGGGACACAGGTTGCCTTCACCCAGGCGATCGAGTTCGTGCTCTCTGCCCACGCTCCAAACGCCATCTTCCAGAAACAAGCCATAGGAGTATCGGACGCTGGCAATTCCATCGTTCACGACTGTCGGCAGTAAGTCAGGACCGTTGGGTCCGAGCACGATTCCCGCGTCGTACACGCAATAGGTCGCCGTTGCTTCGGCGGACGATGTGACATCGACGGATTCAGCGACCAGGTACTGTCCACGTCGTTCGGCGGAGAAGTAGAGACCGTTGGCGACCAGCCCCCGAACAAACTCGGTGAGTATTCCGCGTGACGGACCTTTACGAGCGGTGAACGTCGCGGGTGTGCAGACAGCGGGTGCGATTCCACATTGTTCGTAGGCCTCGAAGTAGTCCTGGACAGCCTGTTTGATCAGGTCTTCCGTGGCCACGGTGG
>JANPOJ010000661.1:0-5186 GCA_031427935.1 Ilumatobacteraceae bacterium
ACTGAACTAGCCATATTGTTGGCATTACTGCTGGCATCCCTGAAGAAGCTGACTGCAACCGCTTGATGCATCCGCATCTCGGTTGAAGGGCAAGGAGCCGGGACGGCTCGCCTCGACCAGTCCTTGGAACCGCGTGACGTCGCCGACCAGCAGGTCGAGCGCGGCCTGGGCGCGATCGGGCATCTCGTCACGGCGGGCCTGCATCACCTCGACACTTGCGGCCAGCGTCATCAGTGGTGAACGCAGCTCGTGGCTGACGTCGCTGGCGAACCGGGCGTCGCGTTCGACGCGGTTCTGGAGGGCTTCGGCCATGTCGTTGAACGCCGTCGACAGCAGCTGGAGATCGTGATCGTCGGTGTTCTCCAGCCGGGTGTCGAGGCGGCCGCCGGCGATCGCCTTGGCAGCCTGTGCTGCGTCGCCGAGCGGGCGGATCACCCGTTTGGCGGCGATCATCCCGGTCAGTGCACCGGCGAGCGTCGTGATCAACCCACCGAACAGGAGGCTGAGGCCCACGTTGCGCAGTGTTGCGTTGGCGTCGGAGAGGTCGGCGAACTCGAAGTACGCGGCGGTCGAGGACTCGAGGGGAATGCCGATCACCAGAGTCGGTACTCGGTCGAACGAGACGATCATCTGGGCCGGGATCCGGTCGATGATCACCCTGGCTTGCATCGACTGGGGGATCATCTCCGAGGTGAACTTGGCCGACGGCGAAGCCCACGCGCCATCGATGTTGATCGCTGCCTGCGCCACCCCGACCTGCTGCAGTCGGTCGATGATCGCGTTGGCGCTGGTGTTGCCGGCACTGATCTCGCGTTGGGCGACGCGGGCGTTGCGGTACGCCTGGTCGGTGCTCGTGCGTTCACGCTGGTTGATCAGGCTGCTTCGCGTAAAGGAATACGCCACAGCGGCGAGGAACGTCGACAGCAGCAACGCGCCGATGACGAACATCGACATGATCCGGGTGCGCAGACCGAAACGTGCGGGGCGCCATTTGGCGAACAGTTCCCACGTTGCTCTGACGAATCCCCGAGGCGGGTCGGAGACGACGCTGTCGTGCGCGATCGTCACGACTGAAGGCGATATCCGAGGCCGCGCACGGTGACGACGTGGCGAGGATTGGCGGCGTCGGTCTCGACCTTGGTGCGCAGGCGACGCACGTGCACGTCGACGAGCCGGCCGTCGCCGAAGTAGTCGTAGCCCCACACCTTGTCGAGCAGGCTCTCCCTGCTGAACACTCGACCTGGGTTCTGGGCCAGTTCGCACAACAGCCTGAACTCGGTTTTGGTGAGGTGCAACTCGGTTCCGCTGCGCAACACCTTGCCCTCGTCGGGAATGATCTCGAGGTCGCCGAAGACGAGGCGGGCGTGCGACGGGCTGATCGGGCGGATCCGGCGCAGCAACGCCCGGATGCGGGCCGAGAGCTCCTTCGGTGCGAACGGTTTGGTGAGGTAGTCGTCGGCGCCGGCTTCGAGGCCGGCCACGACGTCGTGGGTGTCGTTGCGTGCGGTGACCATCACGATCGGCACGTCGCTGTGCCGGCGAAGGGTGCGGCACAGCTCGAAGCCGTCCATGCCGGGCAGCATGATGTCGATCAGTACGACATCAGGCAGTGCCCGGTGGAACAGGTCGATCGCTTCTTCACCGCTTCCGGCCTCGTCGACCGTCCAACCCTCGTCCTCGAGAGCCAGTTTGACCGCCGTTCGGATGCGCTCGTCGTCTTCGACAGAAAGGATGCGAGTACCCACGGGTCACATGATGCCAGGGTTATGGCCAGGTTCGGTGACCGCCAACAACTCCACCATGTGGTCGAACAGGGCGGGATTGGCGGCCAGGAGCCCACTCTGGTCGATCGGGCCGCCGTCGAACCGGCCGGTTCGGCACCCGGCCTCGCGGGCGATCAGCTCACCTGCGGCCCAATCCCATGGCCCGAGCCATTGCTCGTAGTAGACGTCGAGCCGGCCGGCGGCGAGGTAGCACAGGTCGGGTGCGGCGGCCCCGAACCGGCGGATGTCGCGGATCTGCGGGATCACCTCGGCGACCCGCTTGGCCTGGTCGCGCCGTCGCTCCACCTGATACGAGAACCCGGTGGCGACCAGGGCGTGCTGCAGCGAGGCGGTGGTGCTGCAGCGAATGGGGGAGCCGTTGAGCAGCGCGCCGCCACCGGCGACGGCGGTGAACAGCTCCCGACTGGCCGGGATGTATACCGCGCCCGCCAGTGGCCGGTCGTCGGCTAACGCGGCGATCGAGACCGCGTACCCGGGCAGGTCGTACTGGAAGTTGGTGGTGCCGTCGATGGGATCGATCAGCCAGCGGATGCCGGAGGCACCGGCGTCGTCGGTGCCTTCTTCGCCGACCACGGCGTCGTCGGGTCGCTCGGCACGCAGGCCCTCGACGATCAGTTGCTCCGAAGCGCGATCGAACTCGGTGACGATGTCGGTGTCGGACGACTTCGTCGAGATCGAGGTCAGGCCCTGCTTGCGGCCTTCGAAGACCAGCTCGCCCGCCGCGATGGCGAGACGTGCCGCCAGATCACACAGCTCGGGGGAGAGATCGGTCACTGGAGAGCGCCGCCCTTTTCTCGACGCTCGACTTCTTTCCACTCGCCGAGCGCGCGCAGCACCAGGACGGCGACCACACTCATGCCGAGTGCCGCGACGATTGCGCCGAACAGGGCACCCAGTCCGCGTTGCGTTGCGCAGGTCCCATGGCACTGCAGCTTGACCAGTGTGTAGCCGATCAGTCCGCCCGCCAGACCGCCCAGCAAGATGGCCAGGAACGCGGCGACCCGGGCTTTCGGCGGCGGGAGCGCGGAAAGTGGAACGTCGGTGTCTGCCACGGGCCCATCGTACGGTCTGGCCAGGTGCGCACGGTCATCATCGGGACAGGCCGACCCGTCGCCGTGCCGACCTCGTAGGCTCAGCGGTCGTGCGTGTCACCGTGGTCGTACCGACCTACAACGAAGCCGGGAACATCGAACGGCTGTGCAACGAGGTTCGGTCGGCTGCGCCGGACGCCGAACTGTTGATCGTCGACGACGCCAGCCCCGACGGCACCGCAGACATCGCCGAGTCGCTGGGCAGGACCCTGGGCCACATCGAAGTGCTTCGTCGGTCGGGCAAAGCCGGGCTGGGTGCCGCGTATCGCGCCGGGCTGCGCGCCGCCATCGACCGCGGTGCGGAGATCTGCGTGCAAATGGACGCCGATCTGTCGCACGACCCAGCGGCATTGCCGGCGCTGGTCGCCAATGTCGAGAACGGCGCCGACCTGGCGATCGGCAGTCGCTACGTGCCGGGCGGCCTCACCGAGAACTGGCCGCGGCGTCGACGGATGCTGTCGCGATGGGGCAACCGATACGCGGCAGGCGTGCTCGGTCTGGCCATCAACGATGCCACGGCGGGCTTCCGCGCCTACCGCACCGACGCACTCGAGCGAATGGAGTTCGACACGGTCGCCGCCGAGGGATACGGCTTCCAGGTCGAGATGACCTATCGCCTGGTTCGAATCGGGGGCAAGGTCGTCGAGTTCCCGATCACCTTCCGTGACCGCACTGCTGGTGTTTCGAAGATGTCGGGTGGCATCGTGCGCGAGGCGCTGGTGATCGTGATCAAGCTGTGGGTCGCGGACTTCAACGGCCGACGAATGCGGCGGGCGCAGGGCGGCTGAGCGGCATGAGGAACTGGGTCGTCGGAGGCGCGTTGATCCCTCGAGTCGGCGGCGTCGATCTGAACGGCCTGGTGCTGGTGGGCAACCGTCGCCGGGATTGTTCCGTGGAGTGGACGCCGCCGGGTGGCGTCATCGACCGCGGTGAGTCGATTCGCGAGGGGCTGGCCCGAGAGGTCTTCGAGGAGACCGGCCTCACGGTTGCCGGTTGGGCCGACCTCAGGTACTCGGTCATCGTCGAGGCTCCGCAGATGGGTTGGCGCCTGCGCGTCGAGGCCTGGGAGACCGCGGATGTCGTCGGCGACGTGGTGGTGGCCGACCCCGACGGCATCGTCGAAGAGGTGCGCCAGGTCGCCAACCTCGAGGCGCTGACCTTGTTGGCCACGAGCCCGCAGTGGGTGCACGTACCGGTCGGTGACTGGCTGAACGGTGTGCCCCATCCGACCGGATCGTTCCACTTCCGAGTGCTCGGCACCGATCGTTCCAACTCGCGCGTGGAGCGGATCGCATGATCGACCAGCGGGTGATCCTGCACGTCGACATGGATGCCTTCTACGTCAGCGTCGAGTTGCGCCGCCGGCCCGACCTGGTCGGTCAGCCGGTCGTCGTCGGCGGCACGGGAGCGAGAGGGGTGATCGCTGCCGCGTCGTACGAGGCCCGTCGGTACGGGGTGCGATCCGCTTTGCCGAGCGTGACCGCCAAACGGCTCTGCCCGCAGGCCGTGTTCCTGCCCGGCGACCACGCCCTCTACGCCTCGGTCAGCGCCGATGTGCATCGGATCTTCGGCGAGTTCACGCCGTTGGTCGAGCCGCTGGCGCTCGACGAGGCTTTCCTCGACGTGTCCGGGGGCCTTCGGCTGCACGGCCCGGGCGCCGCCATCGCCCAGATGATCCGCGACCGGGTGTGGGAGGAGTTGCAGCTGCGCTGCTCGGTCGGCGTGGCGCCCAACAAGTTCCTCGCCAAGCTCGCTTCGGTCGCGGCGAAGCCCATCGCCGCAGCGGATGGCGTTCGCGATGGTGCCGGCGTCGTGGAGGTCGCGCTCGGCAGCGAGTTGGCGTTCCTGCACCCCTTGCCCGTCGAGGCGCTCTGGGGTGTCGGCCCCGCCACGCTGCAACGCCTGCAACGGATGGGTGTGCACACCGTCGCAGACCTTGCCGAGCTCGATGAAGCGAGTCTGGTGGCGTGCGTCGGCGCTGCGCACGGACAGCACCTGTATCGCTTGGCGTGGGGCGTCGACGACCGGCCGGTCGAGGTCGATCGCGAGATGAAGTCGATCGGGCACGAAGAGACGTTCTCCACCGACCGACACACGCACGCCGAGTTGCTTCGCGAGCTGGTTCGTCTCTCCGATGCGGTCGCGGCGCGGCTGCGTGCACACGCCGGTGCGGCGCGCACGTTGACCCTGAAGATCCGCTTTGCCGGCTTCGAGACCATCACCCGATCCATCACGGTGGCAGGTGGCGTCTCCACGGCACACGGGATCGTCGCTGCGGTCGAGCCGCTGCTGCAGGCGATCGACGCGTCAC
>JANPOJ010000662.1:0-6409 GCA_031427935.1 Ilumatobacteraceae bacterium
GCAACAACACGAACTGGCCAACCTCCTGCGCACCACGCTGGTCGCCCTCGGAGATCGCAGCGAATAGCGTCGGGCACGTGAGCCGCCCTTCTGGCAAGGGTGACCCAGGGCTCACGTCGCCGCGGCGTAGCCCATGATCGCTTTGGTCTCGAGGAACTCTTCCATGCCGAACTCGCCCCACTCACGGCCGTTCCCCGACTGCTTGTAGCCCCCGAACGGGGCGTTCAGATCGCCGCGGGCACCGTTGAGGTGCACGTTGCCGGTGCGGATCCGGCGCGCCATCGCCTTGGCCCGATCGCTGCTGCCGGAGATGTAGCCCGAGAGTCCGTATGCGCTGTCGTTGGCGATGCGCACGGCGTCGTCGTCGTCCTCGTAGCCGATCATCACGAGCACCGGACCGAAGACCTCTTCACGAGCGATCGTCATGTCGTTCGACACGTGGGAGAACACGGTGGGCTTCACGAAGTAGCCGGTCTCGAGGCCTTCCGGCTTGCCGGGGCCACCGACCTGCAGCGTGGCCCCTTCGGAGATCCCTTTCTCGATCAACTGCTGGATACGGCTGTACTGCACACCCGACACGACCGGACCGATCTTGCTCGCATCGTCTTTCGGATCACCGACCACGACGTTCTTGGCCGCGGCGGCGGCGATTGCGGCGGCCTCATCCATGCGCGACGCGGGAACGAGCATGCGGCTGGGAGCGCTGCACGACTGACCGGAGTTGTTGCACATCGTGGCCACGTCGCGGGCGATCACGGTGGCGAAGTCCGCATCGTCGAGGATGATGTTGGCCGACTTGCCACCCAACTCCTGGGCGACACGCTTGACCGTGGGCGCCGCAGCGCGAGCCACCTCGATACCGGCGCGGGTCGACCCGGTGAATGACACCATGTCGACGTCGGGATGCGACGACAGCGGCGAGCCGACGTTGACGCCGTCGCCGTTGACGAGGTTGAAGACGCCCGCAGGGACACCTGCCTCGTCGAGGATCTCCGCGAACAGGATCGCGTTGAGCGGGGCAACCTCGGATGGCTTCAACACCATGGTGCAGCCGGCGGCCAGCGCGGGCGCGACCTTGCATGCGATCTGGTTGAGCGGCCAGTTCCACGGCGTGATCAGCGCGCACACGCCGATCGGTTCGCGCACCACCAGGGTCGTGCCCAGCTCCTTCTCGAACTCGTAGTCGGCGAGCACCTTGCGGGCCGTCATGAAATGGCCGACGCCCGCTGTGGCCTGCGACCGCTGTGCCATCCACACCGGCGCGCCGACTTCTGCACTGATGAGATCGCCCATCTCGGTGATGTGTGTCTTGTAGACCTCGATGATGCGGTCGAGCAACGCCAGGCGCTCCTCGCGGCTGGTGACCGAGAACGTCGCGAAGGCTGCCTTCGCCGCGGCCACGGCCGCGTCGACATCGTCAGCGCCACCCATCGCGATCCTGTCGATCACTTCCTCCGTCGCTGGATTGATGACCTCGAGGGTCTCGTGGCTCAGCGGCGCGACCCATTGCCCATTGATGTAGAACTGGCTGGCGTGGTCCACGGTGTCTCCTCGGTCGACGGTGCCCGTCGATGCTATTCCCCTGCCCGCGTTTCGCCCTTCTCGAGCCACACGAGGACGACCTGACCGTGGCCGCGACGTCGAACGCGACGCCGAGATCTAGCCGGGTGTGTTTGCGACGAAGTCGTCGCTCGTACGTGGCTCGGGCCGACGCTCCCCGTGGTCAGATCCCAACGGCCCGTGACGTCGTGGGGACGTAGTGCCCTTGTTTTCACACCACGTTGGCACCATCGTTGCAGGCAGAGCGACGAATGAGTGAGATCGTACATGCGCTGCAGTGACGCACTAAGTGGGAATTCGACAGTAGATCGGCACCGCTGTTGCACCGATGCGAAACGGCACCCGGCGACATGAATGCCTCTCAACCGATGTCCAACCGCACGCTGTGGGTGACGGCCATCGCGTTCGTGACGGTCATCGCCGCGCACGCGGTCGGCATCCTGCAGGGCATCACCTTCCCGCTGGTGGTTGCCGGCGCCCTCCTGTGCGCCTACTTCGGCCTCCGGCGCAACCGCCCAAGGGTGTGGTGGCCATGGTGGGCGTTGGTGCTGACGGCGGTGCTCTGGGGGGTCGCCGGGGTTGTCCGCGAGGCCACCGGAGCGACTGGCAACCTCACCGACAGTCGATCGTTGCTCCCCGATCTGTTCGCGCTCCCCGGTTACGCGCTGTTCGCGATCGCCCTCTACGGCTTGCTGCGGGCGCGCCGCGGACCCGAGGACAGTGGGGCACGGCTCGACGGGATCATGCTCGGGGCGGGCGCTCTGCTGCTCGTCGACGAGTTGCTGGTCGTGCCCACGTTGCGAATCCCCGGCGCGTGGGTGATGGCTCGGGTCGCCATTGCGATCTACCCGGCGATCTCGATGTGCCTGCTCGTGTTGGCGGCCAGGCTGGCGTTCTCGTCGTGGCAGCCCTCGCCGGCATTCTCGTTGATCCTCGTCGGGACAACGTTTCTCCTGCTCGGCGATATCTTCTTCGCACTCGGCGATGCGGGGTGGATCGTCGTCAACGAGCGACTGCTCGAGGTGCCGTATCTGTTGGTGCCGGCGGCGATCGGAACCGCAGCTCTCCTTCCCTCGATGAACCTCATCGACCGGCCTGCGCACCGGCCGCTTCGTTCCATCAGTCGAGGTCGGCTGATCGCGGTCGGGGCCGCGCTGTTTGCCCCCGTCGCGGTCATCGCCGTCCGTGATGCCTCGTTCGCCCAGTCGGTGACGGCGTTGATCTGCTTCGTGCTCGCGTTGTCGGCGATGCTCCGGGTCGCTGGAGCGATGAAGGAGCACGCCGAGTTCGCCGCCAAGCTCGCTCACCAAGCGACGCACGACGATCTCACCGGCCTCCCCAACCGCACCCTGATCGTCAACCAACTCGACGTGTTGCGCACCGACTCGAAGCGCACCGGCGAGCCCGTCGCGCTGATGTTCCTCGACCTCGATCAGTTCAAGCTCGTCAACGACTCGATGGGACACGCGCTCGGTGATGAACTGTTGGTTCAAGCTGGGCGCCGCATCGGCAAAGCCGTGCGCATCGACGACCTGGTCGGGCGGATCTCGGGCGACGAGTTCCTGATCGTCGCCGCCGGGCTCGACGCCTCGGGCGCCGCGGCGCTGGCCGACCGAATCCGGCGGGTGCTCAGCGCGCCGTTCCTGCTCGCCTCCGGCGAGGTGTTCGTCACGGCATCGATCGGCATCGCCGTCTCGTACGGCTCGGAGCTCGACGACGCGGCAACGCTGATCCGCGATGCCGACACCGCCATGTATCGCTCCAAGGACGCCGGCCGCAACGCGGTCACTGTGTTCGAGGTGTCGATGCTGGAGCGTGTTGCCAAACGGGTCGAGATGGAGCGATCCATCCGTCGGGCGTTGTCTGCGGGCGAGATCATCGCGTTCTACCAACCGCTCGTGCAGTTGCCGAGCGGAAACGTGATCGGGTTCGAAGCGCTTGCTCGGTGGAACGACGGCGAGAAGATGATCGAGCCCTCGGAGTTCATCGCGGTTGCCGAGGAATGTGGTCTGATCGTCCCACTGGGTTCGTTGATGCTCGACGAGGCCTGCCGCAGCCTGGCGCATTGGCGCCGAACGATCCCCGGCGGCGAGCACCTCTACATGTCGGTCAACCTCTCGCCCCGCCAAGTCCGCGAGAGCGACATCGTCGACACGGTGGCCGAGACGCTCCTCCGCCACGATCTCCCCGGCGAAGCGCTGTGGCTGGAGATCACCGAGAACGTGATGATGGAGGATTCGGTCTCGACCGCCGGCGTCTTGGTCGGGCTGCGATCGCTCGGTGTCCGACTCTCGGTCGACGACTTCGGCACCGGCTTCTCCTCGCTGTCGACCCTCAAGCGGTTCCCGGTGTCGGGCGTCAAGATCGACCGCTCGTTCGTGACGGGGCTCGGCCATCACCAGAGCGACTCGTCGTTGGTGGCGGCGATCCTCGCAATGGCCTCGGCGCTGAGGCTCGTGACCATCGCCGAAGGTGTCGAGACGACCAAACAGGCCAACCAGTTGTTCGAGCTCGGCTGCGGCGCCGGGCAGGGGTACCTGTTCTCGAGGGCGCTGCCATTCGACGAGATCCCCCGAACGGTCGCCCGACTGGGTGTCCCCGGGCACGCGGATCTGGGGATCCGAGTGCCCTGAAGGGTCGTCGGGTGGCGCTAGACCCTCGGATAGCCGGGAAGGGGTTCTGGCAACTCGGCCGCGTACCACGTCTGACGGTCGATGACCTGCAGGTGTGATCGAGGAAAGCTGTCGGCGATTCGCTGCGCGACCTTCTCGGAGCTGAAGGTCGTGCGGTTGAAGTCGCACACGTCGTACACCAAGACGCCGTTGGCAACGGCGACCAACTGCCACAGCTCGGTGGAGAGGCGCCCGAACAGCGTCAGACCACGCGTTCCGGGCACCACCATCACGAGGATGCCGAAGTAGATCGCGTTGCGCGCCGCGTGCTGCGGGTACTTTGCTCGGAGGAACGCCGGCGAGATCTGCGGCACGTCGTCGAGGCTGTTGGTGACCATCGCCAGGCCGACCGGACGGTCGTCTTGCCACCCGACGATCTTGAGGATGCGCGGGTTGCGGAACTCGGCGAGCACCTCATCTCGCGAATAGAGGTGCTGCAGGACAGCGAGCTCGGCGAGCGGCTCGAAGTTGGTGCGGTATGCCTCCCACAACGTCTCCGCTTCGATGCCGATGATCGACTGTTCGTGCGTGATGACGATCGAGGGCGCACCGACGCCGGTGATCGATCGTTGGTGTGTGATGACGATCGGTGGCGCCACAAGGGGCGATTCGAGCAATGACATGGTTCTCCTTGGATCGTGAGAGCCCTGGGAACCGTTCGTCACGAAGTCGCCGCGGTGAGGATGCTGCGCACCCTCAGTCACCGCTGAGCCGCAGGCCCAACGGAACCTTCGCTCTCGGTTTGTTGACAACTCCATTGTCCTCGCGCGGTCCGCGCGATAACAGGGCACTTCGTCGCTCTCCGTGCTCATCTTCCCGTTCGAGGGGCGCGCGGAGGGACCGAATTGGACCAACGTCCGGTCGCCCGCTCGATCGCTGCGGATCTGGGCGCCACAGATTTCCATGCCCTGGAGCAGTGAACGCACGATGGCGCCCAGATCGGCGAGAACGATGCAGGACGGGTCGCTCCCCGGTCAGCTGTGAGTCCGCTGCCGCGGCCCGGGCCATTTTCGACTCACACCCGGCCTGGGCGCGGTTGCCGATCGAAACTCGGGTCAGGGCACCCATTCTCGGGCCGATGCGGCAGCGAACCTTGTTCGATCATCACCACGAGCACGTGCACCTCTGGCCATCCGAGCCCAGAGGCGCGTTTGGGCAATCGAGCCCTCGACCACCGAGGCACGCGGACGGAACGGAACAACTTCCTGGAGGTTCTCGTCATGATGGATTGCCCACACCTGGCCTCGGTGGCCGTGAACGCGAACTCCGGGTTTCGGCCACTTCCGTGGATCGAACTCCTCGTGACCGCCGAGCACCACGCAGTTCCCGTTCTCGCGAAGACCCTTGTCGCCGCTAACACGCCGCAGATGTAGTAGGTGAAGGCATCCTTGGGTCGAAGTGTCTTCACCTCATCGAGACTCGGACATCCGCACGAAGCGGCCCGAAGTAGTAGCCGATCATCATCAACGAGTGCACGCACGTCAACCCTGCCGACGATGTACCCATGACCAGAGATCGGGACAGCAAACCAATCGCCGACCTGGTACCGCTTCTTGGGCGCAACCCGACGGGTTGGTTTGCGGCTGGCACCCCTGTTCGCGCCCCCGAGCGACACAACTCGCTCTGCGGATGCCTCCCCGGCTCGCCAAATCGCAGCGTCGCCGTGGAGCCGGCCGCTAGATGCCACGATTCCACGAGGGGTTCGATCGCTGAGTACATCGCCTCGGCACTCGGCCCGTAGCAGTAGATCGTCATGCGCCGCCCGGAGAGCTCCGTCGCGTCGAACTCTGCACCGATCTGATGCATACGAGCTGCGACGTCGGCCGCAAGATCCCCATGGCGATCTGGTACGTAGTCCTTCACGGCCAGGATCAAGGCCTCAGACATCGCTCACCCGGTCGATCGACGACACCCTGTTTTCTCAGTGCGTCCGGAGGGACTCGAACCCCCAACCGTCTGATCCGAAGTCTGAATTCGGCGCGTCCATCTGGTGTTGAACCGTGCCAAATTGTGCCGTCTAGCTGGGGCGTCGCGAACGAGCTGGACGACGCAACACGCTGCAACATCTCCCAATATGGTATGAACTCATACATTTTTCATACCGATTTGAGGTTCTGACAAACGGTCAGATCTGGAACCGTCTGTGCACTCACTACAACCCTTGACGACGACGATTC
>JANPOJ010000663.1:0-3871 GCA_031427935.1 Ilumatobacteraceae bacterium
GGGTACCGAGATGGTGATGCCGGGTGACAATGTGGCGATCACTGTCGAGTTGGGTAAGCCGATCGCGATGGATGAGGGTTTGCGGTTCGCGATCCGCGAGGGTGGCCGTACCGTGGGCGCCGGCCGCGTCACCAAGATCACCAAGTAAGCGATCATCGAACAATTTCGCAGATAGCGATCAGGACAAGGAGTCGGCCACATGGCCAGAAACGACAAGAGGGTGAAGATCACCCTCGAGTGCACCGAGTGCAAGCGGCGCAACTACATCACAATGAAGTCCAAGGTCAACGATCGTGAGCGCCTGGAGATGAAGAAGTACTGCTCCAACGATCGTCGGCACACGACACATAAAGAGACCCGTTAACCCGCTGGCCGCGGGTCGAACCTCGTGGGGTGGCTGGTAGCGTTACCAGTCGCCCTTCCGAGGGCAGTAGCTCAGTTGGTAGAGCATCGGTCTCCAAAACCGACGGTCGGGGGTTCGAGTCCCTCCTGCCCTGCCCACATCCCTATGGGAGCAATCAATGTCATTGGATGACCTCAACCGAGAGCAAAAGCGTTCGCTGAAGAAGATGGGCGCGCTTGACGACCAAGGCAGGCCGACGCGCGCCCCGGCGCCGCAGGTCCGCCGCAAGGAACGCACCACCCCGGCGCAGTACCTCCGTGAAGTGCGCGATGAAATGCGCAAGGTCGCCTGGCCCAAGTGGCCGGAGGTTCGCCGTTTCTCGCTAATCGTGCTCACCACGGTGATCATCTACACCATGTTCGTCTTCGGCCTCGACTCGCTCTTTGGCGTGCTGTCGGGCTGGTTGTACGACAACTGATCATGAACGACGACCTGCTCACCGACACTGATCCAGAAGCCACTCCCCTTGAGGAGCGCGCCATCGAAGACCCTGCCGACGCGCCTGCAGAAGCTGCGGACACCGAAAGCACCGACGACATCGTCGATGCCTCGTTCGACCTGTCGGCCGAGGCCGATGCCGAAGCCGGCGCAGTCGTCGAAGAGGAGATCATCGACGACCCGTGGACCCGCCCGGGCGCCTGGTACGTCGTGCACACCCAGTCGGGCTACGAGAAGAAGGTCACGGCCAACCTGCATGCTCGCATCCAGAGCATGAACATGGAGGACAAGATCTTCGAGGTCGTCATTCCAATGGAGGAAGTCGACGAGTTCAAGAACGGTCGCAAGCAGACCGTGCAGAAGAAGGTCTTCCCCGGCTACCTGCTGGTGCGCTGCGTGATGGACGACAACAGCTGGTATTGCATCCGCAACACTCCCGGTGTCACCGGTTTCGTCGGCCAGAACAAGCAGGGCCAGAAGCCCACGCCGCTGTCGCGCCGTGAGGTACAGACCTTCCTGGCCGCCAAGGGCGACGGCACGGGTGGTCTACCGAACCGCAAGAAGCCCAAGCTCGACTACGAGGTCGGCGAGAGCGTGCGCGTGAAGGAAGGCCCGTTCGCCGACTTCGCCGGCACGATTGCCGAGATCAACGCCGATCACATGAAGCTCAAGGTCCTCGTCAACATCTTCGGTCGTGAGACCTTGGTGGAGATGGATTTCAGCCAAGTCTCCAAGCTGTAACCGCAGCAGACGTTCGAATACATCCAAGAATTAGGCAGGGAAATCAGTCATGGCAAAGAAGAAGGTCAGCGCGATCGTCAAGATCCAGATCCCCGCGGGCAAGGCCACTCCGGCCCCGCCCGTCGGTACGGCGCTCGGGCCGCACGGTGTGGGCATCATGGATTTCGTCAAGCAGTACAACGCAGCGACGGAGTCCCAGGTCGGCACGATCATCCCGGTCGAGATCACCATCTTCGAAGACCGCACGTTCACGTTCATCTTGAAGACGCCGCCGGCGCCGGTGCTGCTGCGCCAGAAGGCCGGTCTCGCCAAGGGCTCGAGCGAGCCGGGCAAGACGATCGTCGGTTCGGTCACCGAGGCCGACATCGAAGAAGTCGCCAAGATCAAGATGCAAGACCTCAACGCCTACGACCTCGAAGCTGCCAAGCAGCAGATCCGCGGCACCGCCCGTTCGATGGGCCTCAAGGTTTCATAAGTAACCACACCGCTCGACCGGGATGACCTCGCCCGGCGGCGCTACCACTGAGGGAGACAGACAATGTCAGGAAAGAAGTTCGCAGATTCGGTCAAGGCGTTCGACCGCGACCAGCTGTTCACGCCGACCGAGGCCGTGACGCTGGCCAAGAGCATGGCCAAGGCAACGTTCGACGAAGGTGTCGACATCGCCATCCGCCTCGGCGTCGACCCACGTAAGGCCGATCAGATGGTCCGTGGCACCGTGGCCCTTCCGGAAGGAACCGGCAAGACCATCAGGGTCGCCGTGTTCGCATCTGGTGAGGCCGCTCAAGAAGCCCGTGACGCCGGAGCCGACATCGTCGGTGCCGACGATCTGGCCGAGGCGATCCAGAAGGGCAACATGGACTTCGATCTGGCCATCGCCACGCCCGACATGATGCCGCTGGTCGGCCGTCTCGGTCGCGTGCTCGGCCCGCGTGGCCTGATGCCGAACCCGAAGACCGGAACCGTCACCCCAGACGTCGGTCGCGCCGTCGCCGAGTTCAAGGGTGGCAAGGTCGAGTACCGTACCGACCGCTACGGCAACGTGCACGTCACGATCGGCAAGTCGAGCTTCGAGCCGGCGGCCCTCGAGCGAAACTTTCGTGCCGTCCTCGACGAGTTGCAGCGTGCCAAGCCGGCGTCGGCCAAGGGTCGCTACCTCAAGAAGATCTCGGTGTCGTCGACCATGGGCCCTGGGATCAAGGTCGACACTGCTCGGTTGCGTCCCGAAGTCGGCCACCCCGACTTTCGGGCGTGACGTACCGGCGGAACCGCCGGTAGTCTTCCCACAACCAAAATAGGTCGCTCGCCAAAGACCGCTGGTCCCTCCGGGGAGAATGGGCTCGCCCACCAGCCGAGGTGAACTCGTGATCGGATCGTCAGGCACCTGTGCCCGTTCGCTCCTCGCGGTGTTCGCTGCAAAGCGAGCACCCGAGTAGAAGCGAGAGGAGGTGTACATGACAACTGAGAACCCCCGTGCCGAGAAAGTGGCCGTGGTCGACGAGGTTTCCGCCAAGCTCACTGCAGCCGACGCGGCGATCATCACCGAGTACCGCGGCATGAGCGTCGGTCAGCTGGCGACGTTGCGTCGTCAACTGCGCAACAGCGGTGGCGAGTACAAGGTGTACAAGAACACATTGGCTCGCTTCGGCGCCGAGAAGGCAGGCATCGACGGTCTCGCCGAACTGCTCGTCGGTCCCAGCGCCATCACGTTCGTCAGCGGCGATGCCGCCGGCGTCGCGAAGGCATTGAAGGACGCAGCCAAGACCAATCCATTCTTGATCATCAAGGGTGGGGCGATGGGCGGCAAGTCGATGTCTTCGAAGGACATCGAGGCGCTTGCCGATCTGCCGAGCCGCGTCGTACTGCTGGCGATGCTGGCCGGAGCCTTCCAAGCTCCGCTGGTCAAGACTGCAGGTCTGTTGCAGGCCCTGCCACGCAACTTCGCATACGGCCTCAAGGCCCTCATAGATCAAAAAGAAGATGCTGCGTAAGCGGCCTCACCACATTCCAATTCATTCGTACACACACATTTCGTAAGGAGAAATCACCATGGCAACACTCAGCAAGGATGACGTCCTCGACGCCATTTCCGGTATGACCGTCATCGAGCTCAAGGAACTGCTCGATGCGTTCGAAGAGAAGTTCGGCGTGACCGCCGCTGCCCCGGTAGCCGTTGCGGCCGCCGGTGGTGGCGGGCGCCTGGGTGTGGTCTTCTACGGCTACGGCTTTGCGCTGGCCATGCTGGTGACGCTGGTTTTTTCATTGGGCCTGCTGGAGCGCAAACTGGGG
>JANPOJ010000664.1:0-34158 GCA_031427935.1 Ilumatobacteraceae bacterium
CTCGGCGCTGCGGCTGATGGACGACTACCCCGACTACCACTTCACCTGCTCGCAGGCCGCCCAGTACGAGTGGATCGAACAGCAACAGCCGGTGCTGTTCCAGGGAATCCGCGACAAGATCGCTGCTGGGCAGTGGCACCCGGTCGGCGGCATGTGGGTCGAGCCCGACATGAACCTGCCGAGCGGCGAGAGCATCGTGCGCCAACTGATCTTCGGGCAGCGGTACTTCGAGTCGAAGTTCGGGATGCGCAGCTCGGTGATCTGGATCCCCGACGTGTTCGGCTACCCCGCCACGCTTCCCCAGATCTTTCGGCAGGGCGGGTGCACGCGCTTCGTGACCCAGAAGCTGAGCTGGAACAAGCAGAACGTGTTCCCGCACTCGACGTTCTGGTGGGAGGGCCTCGACGGTTCGCGGGTGCTGACCCACTTCCCACCGGTCGACACGTACAACGCCGAGATCACCGCAGGCGAGGTCCGCTACGCGGAGGGCAACTTCAAAGAACACGGCTGGAGCAATTGGTCGCTGATGCCGTTCGGTCACGGCAACGGCGGTGGCGGCCCGACGCGGGAGATGATGGAACGAGCGCGGCGGATGGCCGACCTCGACGGTGTCTCGCCGATCACCGTGGGTACGCCCGAGCAGTTCTTCGAGCACGTCGAGGCCGAGGTCGCCGCAGGAGCGCCGGTGCCGGTCTGGGCCGGCGAGCTGTACTTCGAGATGCACCGCGGCACCCTGACTTCGCAGTCGGCGACGAAGGTGGGGAACCGCCGTTGCGAGCGGTTGTTGCGCGAGGCCGAGCTGTGGTGGGTCGCTGCCGGCGGGGCGCCGGCCGAAGTGAGGTCGGAGGTCGAACGGTTGTGGAAGGACGTGCTGCTGCAACAGTTCCACGACATCATCCCCGGCTCGTCGATCGCCTGGGTCGCCGATGATGCGGAGGCCACGCACGCGCGGGTCGCCGATCGTCTGGAGTCGATCATCGCCGACGCGTTCGCGCTCGTTGCACCGGCCGCGGCATGTGTTGCCAACGCGGCCACACATGCGCGGCGTGAGGTGATCATGGTCGACGGCGAGCCCACCATGGTCGAGGTGTCGGGCTCGGCAGTCGCGGCGCTGGCCACCAGCGCGACGAACGACCACCGCGTGGTAATGACCGAGCACTCGATGAGCAACGGGCTGATCTCGGTCAGCTGGAACCTCGACGGCGAGATCATCTCGATCATCGATGTGGCCCACGCCCGGCAACTGCTGCCCGCAGGCGAGCGGATCACGCTCGAGCTGGCGCCGGATCACCCGGTCGAGTACGACGCGTGGGATGTCGAATCGTGGACCCGTTCACTGGGGAGTGCGATCACCTCGGGCCCGTCGATCGAGCTGACGACGAAGCACCCGCTGCTGGCCGAACTGGTCGTGCGCCGCGAGTTCGGCACGTCGTCGTTGACCCAGACGTACACGATGCGCGCCGGCTCCGCCCGGCTCGACATCGGATTCGACATCGACTGGCACGAGGACGAGAAGTTGCTGTCGTTGATGGTGCCCATCGACGTGCGCGCTCTCGAGGCCGCATGCGACATCCAGTTCGGGCATGTGAAGCGCCCAACCCACGCCAGCAGCTCGTGGGATGCCGCCAAGTTCGAAGTGTGTGCCCACCGCTTCGTCGACTTCAGCGAGCCTTCGTTCGGTGTCGCGGTGCTCAACGACGGTCGGTACGGGCACGGGGTGCAAGACGGTTGCGTACGCGTCTCGTTGCTCCGCGCCGCCAAGTACCCCGACCCCGACGCCGACCACGGTCGCCACGCGGTGACCATCAGCGTGCTACCGCACGGCCCCGGCCTGCACGATGTGCTGCACGAAGCCGAGGCGCTCAACATGCCGCTGCGGCTGGTCTCGGGTCGGGCAACCACCATGCCGGCGCCGGTGGTCACCCTCGACCATCGCGGCGTGCAGATCAGCAGCGTGAAGCACGCCGACGACGGGTCGGGTCACCTCATCGTGCGGCTGCACGAGGCGTGCGGCGATCGCACGACGGTGACCGTGCGCACGGCACGCCCGATTCGCGGTGCGCTGCGATGCAACCTGCTGGAGGAGCCGACCGACGGGATCGAGTGCAGCGACGGCATCGTCTCGCTCACCCTGCACCCCTTCGAGCTCGCCACGATCCGCCTGCTGAACTAAGCCTTTCGGTCCGGGGAGATGAGGTGATTGAGAGCCAGGGCGGCGTACATCGCCGTGCCGGTGACCATCGCTTCCTCGTCGAACACGACGCGGTTGGAGTGGTTCGACGGGGCAGTCGCCAGGTTGCGGTCGGCGTGGGTGCCACCGAGGAACACCATCGCCCCGGGGATCTGCTGCAGCACGTAGCTGAAGTCCTCGGCGCCCATGATCGGGTTGGGCATGCGCAGCGTCTTGTCGGCCCCGGCGAGTTCACCGGCCAATTCGAGCACGACATTGGCCTGCGACTTGTCGTTGACGGTCACCGGGTAGCCGTCGACGACCTCGACCGTCACCTCGGCGTCGTGCGCCGAGGCGATGCCCTCCGCAACACGACGGATGCCGTCGTGCACCAGGCGTCGTGTGGTCTCGCTGACGGCACGGATGGTGCCTTCGATCTCGGCGGTCTCGGGAATGATGTTGTTCACCGTGCCCGCCACGATCTTGCCGACCGTCACGACGGCGGGATCGAACACGTCGATGCGCCGGGTGATCATGGTCTGCAACGCCTGCACGATCTCGCAGGCGATCGGAATGGGGTCGAGTGCTCGATGTGGTTGGCTGGCGTGGCCGCCGCGACCCTTCACCGTGATGAACAGCGTGTCGGCCGCAGCCAGGATCGGGCCACCGCGGCAGCCGAGCCAGCCGGTCGGCAGCGCCGAGGTGATGTGCAACGCGAAGGCGCCCGTGATGGGCGATTCCGAACCGTCGGAGCGCTCGGGGAGGTCGAGCAGACCCTCCTCGAGCATGAACCTGGCACCGTGGTCGCCCTCCTCGCCGGGTTGGAACATGAACAGCACCCGTCCGGCGATGTCGGCGCGCTGCCCACTCAGCAACTTGGCCGCGCCGACCAACATCGAAGTGTGGGTGTCGTGACCGCAGGCGTGCATGGCCCCATCGCGGCGCGACGTGAAATCGAGACCGGTCTCCTCGGTCAGGGGCAGGGCATCCATGTCGCCGCGCAGCAGCACGGTCGGGCCCGGCTTGCCGCCCTCGAGCAGCGCGGCGATGCCGCTGGTGGTCTCGTGCAGTGTCACGTTCAACGGCAGGCCATCCAACGCTTCGAGCACCTTCTCGCGGGTGATCGGCAGGTCGTTGCCGATCTCCGGCCACTCGTGCATCGCGCGTCGCAACCCAACCACGTCGGACAGCAGATCGTGGGCTCCGTCGCGCAGTGTGTCGAGTTCCATGGGCGAATGGTAGACCTGCGCGGATGACCGAGGAACTGGTCGACATCGTCGATGACGACGACAACGTGATCGCCACCGTGACCCGCGCCGAGATGCGCGCTCGGCGGTTGCAGCACCGCTCGGTCGGCATCGCGATCATCTCCACCGACGGCCGCCTGTTGATCCACCGACGCAGCGATCACAAGGACATCTGGCCAGGTTGGTGGGACATCGCCGCAGGTGGTGTCGTTGCGGCCGGCGAGGCCTACGACGATGCCGCCCGCCGCGAGCTCGCCGAGGAACTGGGTGTTACCGACGTCCGGCTCGACTACCTCGGTGGAGCTCACTACGTCGACGAGTCGTTGGCGGCGATCTGCCGCGGCTACCGGGCTGTCCACGACGGGCCGTTCACGTTTGCCGACGGCGAGGTGGCCGAGGCGCGATGGGTGACGTTCGACGAGCTCGACACGATGCGCGCGACGCATCGCTTCCTCCCCGACAGCATCGCCTTGCTGCTGCCGCTGATCGCGCCGCACTGACGTTTCCGCTTCCGGCAACTCGGCGTACCTCTTTGTCGTGAGCAACCTGCTCCTTAGGAGGACACGATCATGAGCATGTACGGGGCCAACCCAGAGCAGTTGAACGGTCTCGGCCGGTCGATGAAACAGCAGAAGGCGGCAATCGACGGAGTGATCAGCGCGGTCAGTTCGGCCCTGGCCGGCACGGTGTGGGAAGGCCCGGCCCGCCAACAGTTCGAGAGCGAGTGGAACACGACCTTCCGCGGGGCGTTGAACCGGCTCACCGAGGCGTTCGAGGTGGCGGGCACCGACTGCATCAATCGCAGCTCGGAACTCCTGAGGGTGATGGGCGCCCGCTGACGATCACAGCGCCGCCGGCCCGGCCTCCCTACCTGTCCCCGGGCCGGCGTCGCTGCTTCGTTCGCTACAGTTCACACGCGTGCTGCTGCTGGAGTTCACCATCGAACCGTTCGTCGAGGGCCAACCCGGCCCCCACGTGATATCTGCGATCGAAGCGGCCCAGGCGCTGGGCTTCGAGATCGACTTCGGTCCATTCGGTTCGAGTTGCAGCGTGCCCGCGACGCAGGCCGGTCAGGTGGCCAAGGCCGTGCTCGACGCAGCGTTCGCCAACGGCGCCACCCACGTCAGCCTGCACACCGAACGCCTGCCGGAGACTTCGTGAGTGGCCTGCCGCGCCATCCGTTCGTGTTGGCGGTGAAACCTGTGGTCGAGGCCCTCGGCGCCACGCTGGTTCCCGCCGACGAGCGCGAGCCCGGCGACATGCCCCTTCGCTGGGAGGGTTCGATCATCGCCGCCGTTCGCATGGCTCCGCTGCACGGCGCCCTCGACCGCCTGATCGACGCGGTGGAGCGCGAGTTCGGCGCTCCGTTGCCGTCACTGGCACGCGAAGACAAGCAGCGGGCCATCCGCCTGCTCGACGAGCGCGGTGCGTTCACCTTGCGACGCGCTGTGGAAGACGTCGCCGATGCGATGGGCGTCAGCCGCATCACCGTCTACAACTACCTCAACGCCCTGCACCGATGACCACAGGGATCCTCGTGGTCGACTACGACCCCCACTGGCCATGGTCCTTTGCGATCATCCACCACACGTTGCAGGCAGCACTCGTCGACGTGCCCGTGGTCGCCATCGAGCACGTCGGTTCGACGTCGGTCCCGGGCCTCGCCGCCAAGCCGATCATCGACATCGATGTGATCGTCGACCGCTCGGCCGTTGATGCCGCAGCCGACGCGTTGGTCGCTGAGGGGTACACGCCACTCGGCGACATGGGTGTACCCGATCGGTACGCGTTCAAGGCGCCGGACGGGAGTCTCCGCCAGAACACGTACGTCACGGTCGACGGTTGCCTCTCGTTGCGCAACCATCTCGGTCTGCGCGAGGTCCTGCGCAACGACGCGGCTCTGCGCGACGAGTACTCGGCCACGAAGAAGCGCCTGGCCGAGGGAACCGACGACATCGATGTCTACCTCGATGGCAAGACGGAGGTTGTGCGGCGAATCCTGCTGCGTGCGGGGCTGTCGACAGGCGAGCTCGACGAGATCGAAGGCCTCAACCGGCTATGAGCGCCTTCGACGTGGTCGGCTTCGACGCCGACGACACCTTGTGGCACAGCGAGGACGGGTTCCGCGCCAACGAGGAGCGATTCGTCGAACTGATCGCGCCGTTCGCCCCGGAGGGCATCGACGTGAAGGCCGCGCTCACCGCGACCGAGCGCAAGAACCTGGCCGCGTTCGGGTACGGCGTGAAGTCGTTCGGCTTGTCGATGGTCGAGGCCGCGGTCACGATCAGCGGCGGGCGGGTTCCGTCGCCTGTCGTCGCCGAGATGATCGAGATGGTTCGGGGCCAGTTGGAGGAGCCGGTGCGATTGCTCGACCACATCCCCGAGGTGCTGGCCGAGGTCGGTGCCGCTCGTCGGCTGATCCTGATCACCAAGGGCGACCTCATCCACCAGACCCACAAGGTCACCACCAGCGGGTTGGCCCACCACTTCGAACACGTCGAGATCGTGCTCGAGAAGGACCCCGAGACCTACGCCACCGTATTGACCAAACTCCGCATCGACCCGACACGATTCTGCATGGTCGGCAACAGCGTGCGCAGCGACATCCTCCCCGTCCTGGCCCTCGGCGGGCACGGCGTGCACGTGCCCTACCCCATCTTGTGGGACCTCGAGCAGGTCGACCACGACCAGCACTTCGTGGAATTGGCCTCGCTCGCCGACCTCCCCGCCTGGCTCGCCGACCGCTGAATCTGGCAGCACGACGAGATTCAGGGAAAGCAGCACCTACATCTCGTAGGTGCTACACGCCGCAGCGACGGGTTGACAGGTGTCGGCACCTTGCGGACCCGATCCATTCTCACTGGGTGATATGCGCCAGCAGCGCACCGGGCGAGCGCTCGGCGACGAACTGGACAGCCCCAGAACCCTACGTATCGTTCTGGGGCTGCCCAGTTCAGCGACTGATGCTCATTGACGCCAGAATTGCCCATCTCGCGCACTCCCCGGGGAGTGTGCGATTGTGAATTCGGGAGCGCCGGATCTGCCGTACTGCGTGCGGGTGTGCCGATCTCTTCTGCGCCGGTGACGAGGCGCGAAGGCAAAGGCGTGGGTGGTCGGGCGTCGCGGTGGCGCTTCTCGTGATCGCCGTTCCAATCGCAGACTTCGCGTACTTCGCGATAGTTGGTGACTCGGCTTGTTCGCGAGGCGACTCGGCTTCGGCGCGTTCGCGGAGTGCTGCTTGCTCGCTGTCGGTGAGGCGGAGCGTCATGGCCATGACAGCATGATGTCAGTTCGATACCGCCACTTCTGCCGCTCTCGCGCTACTCCACACGAGCTAGAGCCGCCGGAGGGAGACTTCCGTGACGCGGTGGTCGGGGCCCTTGCGCAAGAGGAGGGCGGCGCGCGACTTGGTGGGGGCGATGTTCTCGCGCAGGTTCTTGCCGTTGATCTCGTGCCAGATGAACCGGGCGGTGTCGACGGCCTCGTCGTGCGACAGGTCGGCGTAGTGGCGGAAGAAGCTGTTGGGGTCTTGGAACACGGTGTCGCGGAGCTTCATGAACCGCTGCACGTACCACTCCTCGATGTGCGCCTCGGCGGCGTCGATGTAGATGCTGAAGTCGAAGTAGTCGCTGACGAACTCCGTTGCCGCATCGCTCGGCCGGCCGACCTGCAACACGTTGAGCCCCTCGATGATGGCGATGTCGGGTTGGCTGACATCGACCGTCTCACCCTCGACGATGTCGTACACCACCACGTGGCTGTAGACCGGGGCGTGAGCCGTGGCCTCGCCGCTCTTCAACTCCCGGAGGAACTGCAGCAGGCGCCGCGTGTCGTAGCTCTCGGGGAACCCCTTGCGGTTCATGATGCCGCGCTCGTCGAGGATCTTGTTCGGGTAGAGGAAGCCGTCGGTGGTCACCAGGTCGACCTTGGGGTGGTCCGGCCAGCGAGCAAGGAGTGCTTGCAGGATGCGGGCGAACGTGCTCTTGCCCACTGCCACGCTGCCCGCCACACCGATGATGTACGGCACCTTCGGTGACGACGTGCCAAGGAAGTCGCCCGACACCTTGTGCAGCTTCTGCGTCGCCGAGACGTACAGGTTCAACAACCGCGTCAGTGGAAGGTAGATGGTCGCCACCTCGTCGAGCTCGATGCTCTCGTTGATGCCGCGCAACGAGTCGAGGTCGGCGGCGTTCAACGTCAACGGGGTCGCAGCGCGCAGATCCGCCCATTCGTCGCGCCCGAAGGTGAGATAGCGGCCTGCCGCGTCGGTCACGGGTTGGGACCCTACGCTCGGGCTATGCCGGTGTCACAACGAAAGCTGCTCGGCGCCTGGTACACGCCCCCGGCGCTGGTCGAGGCGGTCGTTGCCGAGGTGCGGCGTGGCTTCAGCCCGCACAGTGTTCTGGACCCGGCGTGCGGCGACGGCCGATTCCTGGCGCCGTTCGCCGACACCGCAGCGGTGACCGGTATCGACATCGATCCGTCGACGTCGTGGACCTGCGGTGACGCACTGGCGATCGACTGGGCCGATCGGCAGTTCGACGCGGTCGTCGGCAACCCACCATTCCTCAATCAACTGGCCTCCTCGACGTCTCGGGGTGGACGCTCGAAGTTCGGCGGCGGCCCGTACGCCGACACGGCCGCCGAGTTCCTGGCGCTCGCAATCCGCCTCACTCGACCCGGTGGTCGTGTTGGGCTGGTGCTGCCGCTGTCGATGTTGTCGACGCGAGATGTCGCCGCGATCAGAGACGACGTGTCGCAGCGAGCCGCGCTGCGGTGGATGTGGTGGTCGACGACGCAGATGTTCGACGCCAACGTGCGCGTGTGGGCCGGAGTGTGGGAGGTCGGTGGCACCCAAGGTGAAGTTCGTCGTTCCTACGGCCCGCAATTCGAGGCACGACCTTCGATCGCCATGCCTGCGCAGTGGGCCGGGTTGATCGCCGACACGGTCGTGACGTCGCACGATCACGACGGACCGGTGCTGGGCGACATCGCCGCCTTCACCGCCGACTTTCGCGATCAGTACTACGGCTTGGTGGGCGCGGTCAGCGACTCGGCCGATGGGCCACCGCTGATCACCAGCGGGCTGATCGAGCCGAACGAATGCTGGTGGGGCCGTCGGTCCGTGCGCTTCGCCAAGCAGCGGTACGCGGCACCCCGCGTCGACGTGTCGGCCTTGTCGCCGGCACTGCAGCGCTGGGCGGGGCAGCGTTTGGTCCCCAAGATCCTGATCGCCAATCAGACCCGCCGCATCGAGGCCGTCATCGACCGCAACGGCGAATGGCTGCCGAGCGTGCCGGTGATCACCTGCACGACCGATCGGCTCGACGACGTCGCCGCCTTCCTGCACTCCGACGCGGCGACCGACTTCGTGCGGTACCACGCGGCCGGCAGCGGTCTCAGCGCGACGACCGTTCGGCTCACGGCACGATTGCTTGCCTCGATCCCGTTGCCCGCAGCCATGGTCGAGACTCCCACCGCCGCCAGTTGACGACGGCGCGCAGCGTCATCCACGACAGTTGCGCGCCCCACAGCCCGGCCAGGCCCAGCCGCGGCGCGAACAACGTGGCGATCGCCAGCGGTGCGAAGCCGACGAGGTTGATCACTGCTTGGCGGGCCAGCCAGCGTTCGTCGTGGGCGCCGATCAACGCGCCGTCGAAGGCGAACGCGATCGCCCCGGGGAACTGCATGACGGCCAGGATCAACAGACCCGCTGTCAGTCGGGAATGCACCGCCGGATCGGCACTGAACACGTGGGGCAGCAGGGGACTCAGCGCGGCGAGCACCGATGCGAGCAGCACCGCGCACCACAGCGACAGGCGGTTGCTGGTGCGCCCGACGAGCAGCGCCTGATTGGTGTCGTCTGCGCCCAGGGCACCGGCCACCAACGACTGGGCAGGTATGGCCAGCGCGTCGAGCATCAGTGCCAAGAACATGAACAGTTGGGTCAGCACCTGGTGTGCCGCAAGCGTCGGTGTGTCGACGTGCGCGGCGACAGCCGTGGCCGTGTTCCACACCGCGAACATCGCGATCGAACGCACTGCGAAGTGCACGCCGCTGCGCAGCAACTTCTTCATGCGCTCCGGCGTCGGTCGGGACCCACCACGATGCGGCCGCAACACGCGCAGGAACATCATCGCTGCACCCATCTGCACGATCACGGTGCTCCAGGCTGACCCGGCCACACCGAGGTCGAGCCAGTAAACGGCAACGATCTCCAACACGAGGTTCACGACATTGGCGACCAGCACGATGCGCAGCGGCTTGCGCAGATCGTTGACACCGCGCATCACCCCATGCCCGACGTAGGTCACCAGCACGAAGGGCAGGCCGACGCAACTGATCCGCAGGTAGAGGACGGCGTATCCCAGCACGTCGCCACGACCGCCGAGCAACCACACCAGCGGATGCGCGGCGGCGGCGACCACCGCGCCCATCGGCACGCCGATCATCACTGCCAGGCGCAGCGCTGCGGTGGCCACGTCGCGCGCCTCGGCAGAACGCCCGGCGCCGTGGGCAAAGGCCACATCGGGCGTGACGCCGTATTCGAGCGACGCCGTCATCGAGATCACGGTCAGCAAGATCGTGGTGGCGATGGCCAGGCCGCCGAGCTGTGGCGTGCCCAGCCGACCGACGATCGCCGTGTCGACCAGCACGTACAACGGCTCGATTGCCAAAGTTCCGAGCGCCGGGACTGCCAGCGCGATGATCCGCCGATCCAGTTCGCGACGTGTAGTGAGCGGCGTCAACGATTCCAAGGCGCCGACGGCGACACTGCGCCGGGCGCGGTCAGCACGTCGAAGCCGTCGTCGGTGACGAGGATCGTGTGCTCGTACTGCGCGGTACGCCGGCCATCGGCGGTGATCGCAGTCCAGTTGTCGTCGAAGACCATCTTGTGCTGCCACGATCCGATGGTGATCATCGGCTCGATGGTGAACGTCATGCCCGGCCGCATGATCGTGTTGGCCCGCTCGTCGTAGTAGTGCAGCACCTGGATGTCGGTGTGGAACTGCTCGCCGATGCCGTGGCCGATGAACGCCTTGACCACGCCGTAGCGGTACTTCTTGGCGTGCGACTCGATGGCCCTGCCGATGTCGCTGATCGGTCGACCGGGTTGCACCGCCTCGATGCCGTGCCACATGCATTCCTCGGTGACGTGCACCAGCTGTTGGCTGGCCGGGTCGACGTTGCCGACGAAGAACGTGGCGTTGGTGTCGCCGTGCACGCCACCGATGTACGTGGTGACGTCGATGTTGACGATGTCGCCATCCTGCAACGCCCTGGAGTCGGGGATGCCGTGGCAGATCACTTCGTTGACGCTGGTGCAGACGCTCTTCGGGAAGTGGTTGTAGTTGAGCGGGCTCGGGTACGAGTCCCGTTCGATGCAGAGGTCGTGCACGTACACGTCGATCTCATCGGTCGTGATGCCCACCGCGACCTTCTCGCCGGCCAGGCGCAGCACCTCGGCCGCCACGATGCCGGCGTGGCGCATGCGCTCGAGGATGTCGGGCGACTTCACGCGCGGTTCGATCCACCGGATCGGTACGCCGGTCTCGGCATAGGGCGGTCGAACGATGTGATCGGGAACGGGGCGACGAGCGCTGACCAGGCCCTGCAGCACTCGACCTTCGAGGGGCTTGTGGCACCGCTTGTACTTGCGACCGCTTCCGCACCAGCACGGATCGTTGGCCTGTGGCAACGTGGCCGGCGGTTGGGCTTTCTGCAACATTGCACACAGTCTAACTGGTCGTCAATACGCGGTGACTCTGGCATAACGTGGGCGACCACTATGGGAGCGATCCAGGTCAGCCATGTCGGTTGGCGGCGCCCGGGTGGCGCCGAACTGCTGCGCGACGTCAACTTCAGCGTCGGCAGCGGCGACAGGGTGGCGCTGGTCGGTGCGAACGGTGTCGGCAAGAGCACGCTGCTGCGGTTGATCGCCGGCGAGACCACCGCGACCAGCGGCACGATCTCGATCGACGGCCGATTGGGTGTCATGCGCCAGCTGGTGGCCGAGAACGACCAGACCGTGCGCGAACTGATGGTGTCGCTAGCACCGCAGCGTTTGCAGGATGCCGCGGCGCGACTGGCACGAGCCGAGCAGACCGCGGCCGACGAGCCGATGCGCTACGCGACCGCGCTGGCGGAGTGGGGTGATGCCCACGGGTACGAGGCCGAGGTCTTCTGGGATGCGTGCTGCACCAAAGCCGTCGGCGAACCGTTCGCCGAGTTGGAACGCCGTCCACTGCGCACGTTCAGCGGTGGCGAGCAGAAGCGGTTGGCGCTGGAGGCGTTGCTGCGCAGCGACTACGACGTGTTGCTGCTCGACGAGCCCGACAACTTCCTCGACGTACCGGGGAAGCGGTGGCTCGAAGCCGAGCTGTGCGCCAGCCGCAAGACGATGTTGTACGTCAGCCACGACCGCGAGCTGCTGGCCGCCACGGCGACCAAGATCGTGACCGTCGAGGCCAGCGGCGCGTGGACACACGGCAGTGGGTTCGCCGGGTATCACGAGGCCCGTCAAGCCCGGCTGGAGAATCGTGAGCATCAGCTGGCCCTGT
This sequence comes from Ilumatobacteraceae bacterium, assembly GCA_031427935.1. Lineage (GTDB taxonomy): Bacteria > Actinomycetota > Acidimicrobiia > Acidimicrobiales > Ilumatobacteraceae > JAENVT01. Next base: position 11,979 of record JANPOJ010000664.1, read on the forward strand.
ACGAGGACGAACGCAAGAAGCTCGAGGAGCTCGTCATCGAGATGCGGCGGCGGGCGAAGATCAGTGAGAAGTTCGCACCCCGCCTGAAGGCTGCAGAGAGCCGGCTCCGCCAGTTCCTGGAACGAAGCGAGGCCCCGGAACTGGTCCGCGAACAGCGCATCGACATGCGTCTCGGTGGCGCGCGGACCGGCAAGCGGGCACTGGCTGTGCGCCAGCTGGAGCTGCACGGGTTGACCGATCCGTTCGAGCTCGAGCTGTGGTACGGCGAGCGAGTTGCCGTGCTGGGTGGCAACGGTGTCGGCAAGAGTCACTTCCTGCGAGTGCTCGACGGCGATGCGTCGGTGGCGCACAGCGGCGACGTGCGACTGGGGGCGGGCGTCGTTCCCGGTCTGTTCAATCAGACCCACGAGCACGCCGACTGGAGTGGGAAGACGCTGCTGCAGATCCTCCACGACAACGACGTCGTGCGCGGTCCGGCGATGGGCATGCTGCGCCGCTACGAGATGCAGGGCTGCGCCGACCAGCTCTTCGAGACGTTGAGCGGCGGTCAGCAGGCCCGCTTCCAGATCCTGCTGCTCGAGCTCAGCGGGGCCACGTTGTTGCTGCTCGACGAACCCACCGACAACCTCGACCTCGTCTCCGCCGAGGCGTTGGAGGCCGGGCTCGCCGAGTTCCAGGGCACCGTGATCGCGGTCACCCACGACCGCTGGTTCCTACGCGGCTTCGATCGGTTCGTGGTCTTCAACGAGGACTGCTCGGTCAGCGATCACCTCAATCGCCCGGCGGAGTGGCGATAGATCGAGTCAGGCGTCGCGAGTCGTTTCAAGCGTCGCCGAAGCCGAGGTCGCCGGCCCACGGCGGGGCACACGCATACGGCGGTGTCCAGGGGCCGCGGCCGCAGTAGACCCACAGGTCGCTGGCGGCATCGGCACAGTTCTGCATCGACTCCTTCACGTTCACCACGGTCCAGCCTCGGCGGCCCAGTTCGCCGTGGGGCTCGAACATCCCGGCCAACGCATTGAGCTGGAAGGTGCAGTGCGAGTCGTCACGAGTCGCCAGGTTGAAGTTGACCGTCGCCGCGTTGCAACCGCCCTCACGCGACGCGATGTAGGTGGCCCACTGTTGGGTGGCGTCGTCGGCGCCGTCCTTGGCGAACTCGTTGGCGATGATGTCGGCGTTCTCCTTGGTGCATGCCACGTGGTTGCCGTAGTACGGAATGCCGTCGCGGCTCAGGTTCCAATTCGGGAACGGCTCGCGGGCTGCGGGAAAGGGACCACCGGGGGCGTGGGCAACGACCGGGCCGCCTTGGACCGTGGTCTTGCCACTCCAGATCCCCATGGCCGCCAGCGTGGATGGCCCGGCGACACCGTCCGTAGGAAGTGGTGGCGTGGCGAATTGGAATCCACGCACAGCATCGGCCGTGGTCTTGTCGAACACCCCGGTCGACTTCGCGGTCATGTAGCCGTCTTGAGTCAGCTTGTCCTGCAGGCACTTCACCGATGCGCCGCTCGACCCGGTGCCGAGACGGGCGTCGGCCAGGCACAGCGGCGGCGGTTCGGCGTCGACGCCGGAGTAGATCCCCATCTCGGTCAGCACCAGTGGGGTCGCCACGCCGTCGACGCGCAGCGGCGGGTGGTTCGACTGGAAGATGGCCATCGCCTCAGCCGTCAGCTTGTCGTACTTCTGGGTCAGTGTGGCGTGGTAGATGCCGAGCGCTGCCAGGGTGAACTGCAGACAGGCGACACTCGACCCCGTGGAACCGATCGCCAGCCCGGCGTCGCTCGTACACCATTCGATCTCCGGTACGTCGGCGTGCACGATCTGCTGGGCGGAGTCCGGCACCGTCGCCATCGCCATATTGAGCAGCAGCGTCGTCGCCGTCATCAGCGTCAAGGCCCGTCGCCGCAACTTCACCCACGTATTCTGCCGTAGATGGGTCACGACCACGCCGCGCTCCCCAACATCTTGCTGATCACCCTCGATCAGTTCCGGGCCGACTCGCTGTCGTGCGCTGGGCACCCGGTCGTGCGCACGCCGGCGCTCGACGACCTCGCCAGCCAGGGCGTTCGGTTGACCAAGCACTACTCACAGGCGGCGCCGTGCTCCCCCGGCCGTGCCGCGCTGTACACGGGGACGTACCAGATGAACAACCGTGTCGTCGCCAACGGCACGCCGCTCGACGCACGCTTCGACAACATCGCCCATGCAGCGCGTCGTGGCGGATACTCGCCGGCGCTGTTCGGTTACACCGACCAAGGTGTGGATCCGCGCCTGGTCGACGACCCGCAAGATCCGCGCCTGTCGACCTATGAGGGCGTGCTCCCCGGCTTCGACGCTGTGCTCGACATGAGCGGTTGGCAACTGCCCTGGCTCGAGTGGTTGAACGGTCACGGCTACGACTTTCCGGATCCGATCACCGCGCTGGAACGGGAGAACGAGCGGCCAGCGACGCTCTCGACATCGACGTTCCTGACCAACGGATTCCTCGACTGGCTCGGCGGCCAGCACCAGCCGTGGTTCGCCCACCTGTCGTACCTGCGGCCACACCCGCCGTACAGCGCGGCGGGCGAGTACTCAGCGATGTACGACCCCGCGTCGTGCCCGGCGCCGCTGCCGGTCCCCACGAACCGGCACCGCTTGGTCGATGCCCTGCTTCACGCGACGCCGGCACCGACCGACCCAACCGAAGTCGCCCAGATGCAGGCCCAGTACTTCGGGATGATCAGTGAGGTCGACGCGCAGCTGGCGCGCGTGTGGGCCGCGCTCGAGCAACGGCACGAATGGCACAACACGGTCGTCGTCGTGACGGCCGATCATGGCGAGCAGCTCGGCGATCAGGGCTTGGTGCAGAAGGCCGGGTTCTACGAGTCGAGCTACGCGGTGCTGGGGATCATCCGCGACCCGCGGTGCGACCACGTGGGCGTCGTCGACGACTTCACCGAGAACGTCGACATCATGCCGACCCTGTGCGAGGCGATGGGCGTGCCGGTGCCGGCGCAATGCGATGGCTTCCCGCTGACCCCTTTCCTGCACGGTGAACGGCCCGCATCGTGGCGCGACGCCGCGTACTACGAGTGGGACTGGCGCGACCAGTTCATCCCACACGGCGACCACGAATGGCCATGGGATCGTCGGCTGGAGCGTCAGAACCTGGCCGTCCGGCGGAGTCGAGATCGCGCGTATGTGCACTTCGGTGACGGCTCGTGGCGTTGCTTCGACCTCGCCGCCGACCCGACGTGGCAGACCGAGGTCACGGATCCGGCCGTCGTCCTCACCGAGGCGTCGGCGATGTTGAGTTGGCGTTCACGCCACCTCGATCGGACGATGACCGGGATGCTGCTGCAGGACGGTGGCATCGGCCGCCGACCTGCGCCGGCGCGAAACCTCAGAGTGCGCTGACGTAGGCGGCGAAGCGATCGAGGCTGCTGTTGAACCCGGCCTGCGCTTGCGGACTGCGGTACATCTCGGGCACGTTCGTCTGGTGGATGGTCACCTCGGTGCGGTCATCGCCCAGATCGACGAACGTCACCGATGTGGTCATGCCACCCTCGACGTCCGGCTCGCTCCACACCAGCTTGCTGGGCGCGACGATCTCGACGTACACCCCGCGACTCTCGAACTCGGCGCCGTCGGCGTCGTTGACCATCACCGTGTCGAACGCTCCGCCCGGTTGGAGGTCGACCTTGATCCGTTCGAGTGGGGTGCTGACCCCGACCGGCCCCCAGAAGTGGGTGAGGTGTTCGGGCGTGGTCATGCACTCGAACACCAGGGCGCGCGGCGCGTCGTAGGTGCGGGTGATGATCAGTTCGCCGGTGGTGGTGGTGGTGGTGGTGGTCGTCGTTTCGTTCATGGTCGGCTGTCTTTCTGTGGGGGCTGGATCTTGCGGAGGTGCTGTTCGAGCCTGTCGAAACGGTCCTGCCAGATCTGCCGGTGCTGTTCGATCCAGTGGACTGCTGTGTCGAGCGGTTCGGCCTCGAGATTGCATGGTCGGAACTGAGCGTCGCGGCCGCGGCTGATCAGACCGGCGTGCTCGAGCACCTTGATGTGTCTCGACACCGCCTGCAAGGTGATCTCGAACGGCTCGGCCAACTCGTTGACCGTGGCTTGGCCGCTGGCGAGACGGGCGAGGATCGCACGTCGGGTCGGGTCGGCCAGCGCCGCGAACGTGGTGCTGAGCGAGTCGTTGTCCATCACACTCAATGAGGTCACATCCCAACTGACATATTCAACAGATTCGTTGTTTAACTACTTAGTTGATTATGTCGATGCGAGCCCCCGATGTCAAGCGCCCATCACGAACCCTCCTGAATCGTCAGTGACGATACGAGCCCGGGCTTGAAACGTCACTGACGATTCACGAGGACCGGCGAGTCAGGCGTGGTAGGTGACGGTGCTGTCGTCGGCGATGTCGTCGATCACGGGTACGCGCACAACCCGGCCCGACGTCGGCCGACCCTCCAGCAGAGCAGCAACATCGTCGGGGAACTCGCGCAGGATGCTCGACACCACGACCTGCTCCTCGGACCCCAGGTAACACCGGTTGGCATCGGTCACCGAACGAAGGCGGGTCGCCACCTGCCCGAGGATCTCATCGGTGGCACGACCATCGCAGATCGAGGCGAGGTCAGCAGTGATCGCCAGCGAGCCCTGCTTGCACGGTGGGCACTGACCGCACGACTCGGCGGCGAGGAACCGTGACAGCTCGTAGGCGACCAGCGTCATGTTGACCGAGTCGTCGTACACGACGAAGCCGGCGGCGCCGAGCCCGGAACCTCGCGCCGCGAAGTGCTCGTAGGTCAGTGGCGTCTCGAAGGCATCGGCCGGCAGCACCGCGTTCGACACGCCCGAGAACGCCGCCTTGAAACGCCTGCCCGGCAACGGGCCACCGCAGAGCTCCAGCAATGCGGAGAACGGCGTGCCCATCTCGACCTCGTGAACACCTGGCCGCACGACGTCACCGACGACAGTGGCGATGACGGTCCCCGGCGAGTCATGCGTGCCCATCGCCCGGAACCACTCGACGCCACTGGCCATGATGTGCGCAGCGGACGCAAGTGTCTCGACGTTGTTGACGACGGTCGGGTTGGCCTCGGCGCGACCCGACACCGGGTGATTGCCGGATTCCCACCCGATCGCCAAGTCGGTGGCGAACAGACCGAGCTCGTAAGGCGGCAGCAGGCGTGGGAGTGGGTCACGACCCTCGATCACCTCCAGCAGCGCCTTCTCTTCACCGTAGAGGTAGTCGTCTGGGCCCTCGACGATGTTGACACTGAGCTCTTGCAGCAACCCGGCTGCGGTGAGTTCGACTGCCGCCCGTTTCAACGCCTGCACCTCACGGACGTACGAGCGTTTCGTTGCGAGGAACACCGTGCCCGCACCGACAGCGAAGGCGGCGACGGCGGCCCCCTCGACGATGCGATACGGATCGCGACGGATCAGCATCCTGTCCTTGAACGTGGCGGGCTCGCCCTCGGCTCCGTTGGCCACCACGAAGCGCGTGCCGGCGCCGTCGTCGCGCACCGACGCCCACTTGCGACCGGTCGAGAACCCTGCGCCGCCTCGGCCGCGCAACCCCGCAGCGGTGACCAGTTCGATCGTCGCTGTCTCGCCGATCTGGAGCGCCCGTTCGAGCCCGCGACCACCACCCGCGGCCAGGAAGTCGTCGATCCGCTCGATCGGCGACGGTGGCAGCAGGTACGGCTGCGTCACACCCAATCCGGCCATCCGCTACCCGAGCGGCGGGCGCTTGTCCTTCTTCTCGCGCTTTGCTTCGCGCTTTTCCTTGAGGGTCTTTCCGGCCTTCTTGGCGGACGGCTTCTGTGGCGACTTGCTGGGCATGGAGCCCTCCTCAGTACTGACTCAGAAGCGTGACCTTATCAGCGGCTCAGGCCACACCGGGTGTGACCAGACCGGCCTCGTAGGCGCGCATCACCAGCTGTGCCCGATCACGGGATTCGAGCTTGATCAACAGTCGCGACACGTGCGTCTTGCTGGTTGCCGGGCTCATGTAGAGGATCTCGGCGATCTCGGCATTCGAATGCCCACGAGCACCAGCACCTCGCGCTCGCGTTCGGTCAGGACGTCGGCGATCGCAGCGATCGCCACCCAGTGCACGGTGGCGTCCATCAACGCTCCAGCGTGGTCTCGTAGGCGTGGGCCAGGCGCAGCAAGTCGACGTCGGCGCGTGGGCGACCGATCAGCTGCATGCCCATCGGTAGCCCGCGATCGTCGAAGCCCACGGGCACGCTGATCGCCGGCAACCCGGCGAACGTGGCGTACGACGTGACTTCCATCCAGCGGTGATACGTGTCCATCTCCCGATCGCCGATGCGGCGCGGCCATCGCTCGCTTGCATCGAACGGCCACACCTGCGCGGTGGGCAGCACGAGCGCATCGAAGCGATCGAACAGCGCTGTGATGCTGCGGTAGAACAGAGTTCGCTCGACCGAGGCGCGGGTCATCTGCAGGCCGGTGACCTCCATGCCGTGGTCGACCTCCCACAGGGCCTCGGGCTTCATCAGGTCGCGGCGTGACGGGTTGGTGATCAGCGGCAACAGGTTGGCCGACACCAGGAAGTAGCGCCACACCAACCAGGCCTCCCACACCCGCTCGGGTGACATCGCGAATGCGGTCGGCTCCACCGCGCAGCCGATGGATTCGAGACGGCGCAGGCCGGCTTCGCAACGGTCGATGATGCCCGGCTCGATCGCCAGATAGCCATCGAGATCACCCAGCCAACCGACGCGGATCTCGCCCTGCTCGGCATCGAGCGTGCGTCGCGCCGCGGCAACGGTCGCGAACTCGTCGAGGCGGCCCGACAGCGACAGCGGCGAGCCGGCGTCGTACCCCGCCTGCGTGCCGAGCAGCAGCGCTACGTCCAGCACCGTGCGCCCCATCGGGCCCTCCGTACCGAGTTGGGCGAGGAAGCTGTCGCGCTCGGGACCACCGGGGACGCGACCCTGGCTCGGCCGAAACCCGAACACGTTGTTCCATGCCGCCGGGTTGCGCAACGAGCCCATGTAGTCGCTGCCGTCGGCCACAGGCAGCATGTGCGTCGCCAGCGCCACCGCGGCGCCACCACTGCTGCCACCGGCGGTGCGGGTGAGGTCGAACGGGTTGCGGGTCGTGCCGAACACATCGTTGAACGTGTGCGAGCCCAGCCCGAACTCGGGCACGTTGGTCTTGCCGATCACGGTGCATCCGGCGGTCTTCATGCGGGTCACCATCAGGCTGTCGGCGTCGGGCACGAAGTGCTCGAGCAACCGCGAGCCCAGCGTGGTGCGGATGCCCTTTGTCGCCGACAGGTCCTTGATCGCCTGCGGGATTCCGTGCATCCATCCGCGGGACTCGTCTCGCGCCAACTCGTCGTCACGCATTCCGGCCTCGGCCACCAGCTCATTACGGCTACGGATACTGATGATTGCATTGAGCGCCGGGTTCCGCTCGTCGATCCGGTCGAGGTAGGCCGTTATCACTTCGCGGCACGACACCTCACGGCGGTGGATCGATTCAGACAGCTGTGCGGCAGAGAGATCCGTGATGTCCACCCTGGAAGGTTGCCATGCCGTCAGGGACGGTGGAAGACCCGGGCGCCGCCTACCCAGGTCTCATCGACGCTGGCGCCGGGCACATCGCTGCCGGCAATCGCCGTGATGTCGCAGTCCAGAACCGCGAGATCTGCACGGGCACCGACCGACAACGCTCCGGCATCGTCGTCGAACGCCTGGAACGCGCTCCCGGCGGTGTAGGCATGAATGGCCTGGAGGATGGGGATCCGCTCTTCGGGGACCCAGCCGTCGAGCGGCTCGCCGCGCTCGTTGCGCCGGGTGACGGCGACGGCGAGCCCATCGAGGGGTCGATGCGACGAGACCGGCCAGTCCGAGCCGAAGCTCACGGTCGCGCCGAGGCGGGCGAGGGTGGCGATCGGGTACTGCAGCGAGCTGCGCTCGGGCCCGAGGCGTGGCAGGGTCAGTTCCGTCTGCGAGGCGTCGAGGCAGGCCCAGAGCGGTTCGAAGTTGGCGATCACACCGAGTGCGCCAAAGCGTGCCCGATCGTTCGGATGCACCAGTTGGGTGTGGGCGATCACCGGGCGACGATCGCGTGCACCATTGAGTCGCGCCGCGTGCTCGATGGCGTCGAGCGCGATCCGCACGCCGGCATCGCCGATCGCGTGGATGTGGATCTGGAAGCCATCCGCGTCGAAGACGCGCACCGCCTCCTTCAAGCCCTCCGCCGTCCAGTTCGGCAACCCGCAGGAATGCGGTGCGTCCTCGTACGGCTCGAGCAGGTAGCCGGTTCCCGCCTCGATCACGCCGTCGGCGAAGAACTTCACCGTGCGGGCGGTGACCCACGACGACGCCGCGGCATCGGCCACGAGAATCCTGCGAGCGTCGAGGAAACCGGCGCGCTGGTGCGTCCACAACACCGGGTCGGCCTTGAAGGCGGCGTTGATCCGGCAGGTCAGCACACCACGACGAGCCCCGTCCGCGTACACGTCGAGCTCGTCGAGTTGCACCACCGCATCCTGTGCCCACACGATCCCCTCGGCGCTCAATGCCCGCATCGCCTCGGTCAGCCCGCGCTCGCGAGTTGCCCTGCTGATCGGGGGCATGTGCTGCTGCACCAGTTCCATCGCCCCGTGTTCCAACAGCATCCCGACCGGTCGCCCGTCACCGTCGCGCACGATCGTGCCGAGCTCGGGATTCGGGGTCGACTCGGTCACGCCCCCGATGGCGAGAGCCGCGCTGTTGGCCCACAATGCGTGGTAGTCGGTGGGGAACAGCACCACGGGTCGGTCGGCGCAGGCGGCGTCGAGCCATTCGGCGCGGCCGACGCCGTTCGGCAGGATCGGTGGCGCGTAGCAGTGCCCGACGATCCACGGATCGTCGGGGTGCGCGTCGGCCCATCGCCGCACTCGCTCGATGACCTCGTCGAATGTGGGGACCCCGGTGAGATCGAGCCCGTTGCGGTTGATGCCGGCATGCAACGGATGGGCGTGACCGTCACGGAACGCCGGCACGAGACAGCGGCCACCCAGCGGCACGATCTCGTCGAACGCCGTCGCCCACGAGCTGGCTTCGTCACCAATGGCGACGATTCGATCTCCGTCGATCGCCAACGAGGTCGCCGACGGGCCCCCTGGGGTGATGATGGGTCCGCCGGTGAAAAGCACACGTGACATACCGCGAGTACAGCACCGGACGGGCGCTGGTTTGGCTTCGGCCGTACGCGGGAATGTCTGCGCGTTGGAATTGCCCACATAACGGAGGCAGCACATGTCCGAGACCACCGCCAGCGCATCCATCGTCATCGACCGGCCACGAGCCGAGGTTTGGAAGGCCCTGACCGACCCCGACCTGGTCAAACAGTATTTCATGGGCGCGACCTTGAAGACCGACTGGCAGGTCGGCCACCCGACCACGTTCTCCGGCACGTGGAAGGACAAGCCGTTCGAGGACAAGGGCGAGATCATCACCTTCGAGCCCGAGCAAGAGATGAGCTACTCGCATTGGAGCCCGTTGAGCGGCGCCGACGATGTGCCCGACAACTACCACGTCGTGCACATCACCCTCGAAGACGGCGCAGTCGGCACCAAGGTCACACTCGACCAATCGAACCTCAACGGCGGCGTCAGCGAGGCAGACCGGGCGAGCCGTGACGACTACGAGAAGAATTGGTCGGCCACGTTGCAAGGCTTGAAGAAGGTCACCGAAGACTGACATCGTCGCGTAGTCGGTGCAGCCACTTCGCGCTCGCCGGTTGCGATCAGGTCGCCGGGCGGATGAGGAACTTCTGGCCGGTGGCCTGACGGGCATAGGTCTTGATGGCGTCGAGACTCAACGCACCGGCCAGCGAGACCTCGTCGGTGTAGTGACTAGCGAAGGTGGTGGTCAGTTCGGCCACCACCCGGTCGCGCAATCGCATCATGCCTTCGAGACCGAGCTTGCCGAGGAACGGTGTCAGCAGCCAACCACCGATGCCCCACGCCATGCCGAAGTTGCGGGAGAACTCGGTCGGGCTGCGATCGAGCATGCCGTAGAGGTAGACCTGCTTGTGCGTCGTCGACCCGTACCGGTTGTACGTCGTGGCGTTGGCGTTGGCCGCGACCTCCATGCACGCCAGGATCTGGCCGACCAGCTTGCCGCCACCGATTGCGTCGAACGCAAGGGTCGCGCCGGTGTCGATGAGCGCCTTGGTGAGATCGTCGGTGAACGTCGGCAGGGACGAGTCACACACGTGGGTGGCGCCGAGATCGCGAAGGATCGCCTCCTGCTCGGGCTTGCGCACGATGTTGACCAATGGCACTCCGTCGGCGAGGCAGATGCGCACCAGCATCTGGCCGAGGTTCGAGGCGGCCGCGGTGTGCACCAGCGCGGTGTGACCCTCCATCTTCATGTTCTCGACCATGCTGAGCGCGGTGAGTGGGTTGACGAAGCACGACGCACCCTGCGCCGGGTCGGTGCCGTCGGGCAGGGCGAGGCACAACGACGTGTCGACGCAGCGGTACTCCGCATAGGTCGCGCCACCGATGAGGGCGACCGTGCGCCCCAGCAGAGCCCGCGCCGAGTCCGACGAACCGGTGGCAACGACGACGCCCGCACCCTCGTTGCCGACGGGCATCGACTGGCCACTGCGAGCAGCGAGGCCACGCATCGTCTGCGGCGGGATCGTCGCCGTCACGACCGGGTTCTCGGCAGTGCCGGACTCCGTCGCCGTGTCGAGATCCGCGGTCGACAACAGCAGCCCGAGGTCTGAAGGGTTGATCGGCGCAGCCTCGATCCGAACGAGCACTTCGTTCGCTTTGGGTTCGGGAACCTCGACCGAGGCGATGGACAGCTCCAACTGCCCGCCGGGTGTGATCAGCGACCTGATCTGTCGCATCGTGCGGGGCAGTTCGTTCGGCATGTGCAGCTCCAGCGAGGTCGGCGGATGCCGGTACCCTACCGACGCTTCATTGGTCGCTCGATCCCTTCCACAGATTGATGCCGGCATCGGTCGCATACCCATCGATCTCGGCCAGTTCCTCGACGCTCAGCGACATGTTGGCCAACGCCCCGACGTTGTCGTCGAGCTGCTTCACGCTGCTGGCACCGATGACCAGCGACGTCATCCGCTCGTCGCGCAAGGCCCACACCAGCGCCAGCTGAGCCAGCGATTGGCCGCGTCGCGCCGCCACCTCGCCGAGGGCGCGCACCTGCGCAAGCCGGGGCTCGGTGATCGATTCGGCGCGCAAGGCGCCACCGGTGGCGGCGCGTGAATCGGCCGGGATCCCATTGAGGTAGCGATCGGTCAACAGCCCCTGCGCCAAGGGCGAGAACGCAATGCATCCGGCGCCGACGTCGGCCAACGTGTCGAGCAACTGATCGTCTTCGGTCCAGCGGTTGAACATCGAGTACGACGGCTGGTGGATCAGCAGTGGCACGTGCTGCTCGGCCAACAGCTGCGCGGCCTGGCGCGTGCGCTCCGACGAGTACGACGAGATGCCGACGTACAGCGCCTTGCCCTGATGCACGGCTGAGACCAACGCGCCGACGGTCTCCTCCACTGGCGTGTCGGGATCCACGCGATGCGAGTAGAAGATGTCGACGTAGTCGAGACCCATCCGCTTCAGCGACTGATCGAGCGAGGCCAGCAGGTACTTGCGCGACCCGTGATCGCCGTATGGCCCCGGCCACATGTCGTAGCCGGCCTTTGTCGAGATCACCAACTCGTCGCGATGCTGCGCCAAGTCGGTCGCCATGATGCGACCGAAGTTTGCTTCGGCCGCGCCGTACGGCGGCCCGTAGTTGTTCGCCAGATCGATGTGGGTGATGCCGAGATCGAACGCCCTGCGGCAGATCTCACGCTGCGTCTCCCAGGGCCGGTCGTCGCCGAAGTTGTGCCACAGCCCCAGTGAAATGGCGGGCAACAACAGGCCACTGCGGCCACAACGGCGATAGCTCATCGACTCGTAGCGGGCAGGATCGGCAATGTATGACATGGCCCCGACACTAGGTCGAACCAACCTGTGGAGTCTTTCGAGGTACCCGTGTGGCCTCGAAGACTCCACAGGGGTCAGCAGTGGTTCAGGCGCCGATGATGCTCACGCCGAGCTCGGCGAGCTGGGCGTTCAGCTGGGCGAGGTCGCCGTCGACCAACGCCGCCAAGGCCGACAGTTGGGCGCCGGCCTCGGCGGCGTGCTTGTCGTACACGGCATACGACTGGGTGGTGGGCCGAGCATCGGCGCTGCCCACGACGGCGGGCAACGAGCTGAGCTTCTCGAACACCTCCTCGCGGTAGTTCAGCGTGTCGCCGTCGGATGTGAACTCGACCTGCACAAGCTCGCCTTCGACGCTTTCCAGCTGCGCCGTCAGGGCCTGCGTGGCGGCGATCGCGGCTGCCGCCGACTCGTCGTCGGCCAAACGCTGCGCCCACTCGCCGAGCTGACGTTTCAGTGACCGGATCATGTTGACGCCGGTGGCGATCTCCGACAGCTTGTCGCGGATCTTGATCTGCAGGTCGAACTGCTCGGCAAGGTCGGCGTCGCCGGTGGTGACACGCGGATCCTTCACCAGTTCGAACGACTGAGTCATCGACCACTCACCGACCCGCAGCGTCGCCTCGTACGTGCCGGGCTTGGCCAGCGGCCCGCCGGGACGCTTGTGGAACTCGGTGTCGGCCATCTTCACGCCGTCGGGATAGGTCATCGGCCACTGAAAGCTGTTCATGCCGGCGACTGCCGTGATGTACAACCCGTGGCGGTCCTTCTTGTCTGCAGGAATGGTGCTCGAGAAGGTCTCCACCTCGTTGCCATCGCTGCTGATGGTCAGGCTCGCCTCGCCGACCGCGGCTTCGTCGAGGAAGTATGTGATGCGCACGCCTCGCTCGAGGTCCTCGCCAGCATCGATCACTCGCTTGCGGACGTGACCAGTCTCCAGTTCCTCGATGTAGAACGTGGCGTTCTGGCCGCTGGTGACGTGGTAGTTCTTGCCTCCTGGCGTCCCTCCCCACGCGGCGGCGATGTGCGGCGGGTTACGCACGGTGTCGCGTGGCTTCAGCAGGTAGTGGCTCGCCGTCAGCAACTCATCGTGCATCTGGTGCAGCGGCGTGAGGTCGTCGAGGATCCAGAACGAGCGCCCGTGTGTCGCCACGACGAGATCAGTCTCCTTCACCACGAAGTCGTAGATGGGCGTGACCGGGAGGTTGCACTGCAACGACTGCCACGACGCGCCATCATCGAACGACACGTGGATGCCGAGCTCGGTCCCTACGTAGAGCAGACCGTGGCGGTTCGGGTCTTCTCGAATGACTCGGCAGAACTCGTGTTGCGGCAGCCCCGCGTCGATCCGCTCCCACGTGGTGCCGAGGTCGTCGGTCTTGTAGACGTACGGTGCGTCGTCGCCCATCTTGTGGCGGGCCACAGTCATGTAGACCGTGCCAGGCGTGTGCGGTGACTCGGCGATCATCGTCACTTGCGAGAACTTGGGGAGATCGGGCGGCGTGACGTTGGCCCAGTCGCCACCATCGTTCGTCGACACATGCACCAGCCCGTCGTCGGACCCGGTCATCAGCACGCCTTGCTGGTGAGCCGACACCATCAACGAGAAGATCGTCGCGTACATCTCGGCGCCGGCGGTGTCCATCGTGAGCGGGCCCGAGACGCCCATCGTCTCCGGATCGGCGTAGGTCAGATCGGGGCTGATCGTCTGCCAACTGTGCCCCTCGTCGGTCGTGCGGAACACCTTGTTGCCCGCCGTGTAGAGCACGCCGGTGTGGTGCGGTGAGAACACGATCGGGTACGTCCACTGGAATCGGACCTCGGCCGTGTTGCCGTCGTGGTAGGCCTCCGGCCACACGTTCACGAGCTGGATCTGCTTGGTGGTGTGGTCGTAGCGCTGCAGCGACTCGCCACCGCCGGGTGAGCTGCCGATCGCGCCCACGTAGACGATGTTGGGATCGCCGGGCTTGGGCGCGACATACCCGCTCTCGGCGGTGCCGGGCGCGTAGCAGTCGGCCCAGTTGATGGCGCCACGACCATCTTGGCTGGGTACCGCGATGCTCGAGTTGTCTTGTTGCGACCCGTACACCATGTAGGGAAATTGGTCGTCGGTGGCCACGTGGTAGAACTGCGCGGTCAGCTGGTTGTAGATCGTCGACCACGATGCGCCGGCGTTGAACGACACCCACGCACCGCCGTCGTCGCAGCCGATCATACGGTCGGGGTTGGCTGGGTCGATCCACAACGCGTGGTTGTCGCCGTGCGGCGTGTGGAACTCCTCGAACGTCTTGCCACCGTCGATCGATCGCCATGCCTTCATGTTCATCACGAACACCTCGTCGGCGTCGGTGGGGTGGGCGATGACGTGCTGGTAGTACCACGGGCGCCAGCCGAGGTCGGGCTTCGACGACACCTGCTCCCACGATTCGCCGAAGTCATCCGACCGGTAGAGGCCGCGCTTGCGGCCTTCGGCTTCGACCATCGCGAACACACGGCCGGAGCGCGCCGGCGACACCGACACGCCGATCTTGCCGAGGGTGCCGTCGGGCATCCCGGGGCGGTGGCTGATGTTCTCCCACGTGTCGCCACCATCTCGCGAACGCCACAAGCCGCTGTCGGGGCCTCCACTGTTGATCGACCAGAAGTTGCGACGGGCTTGCCAGATGGTGGCGAAGATGATCCGAGGGTTGTTCGGGTCGAGCGACACATCGACGGCACCGGCTCGTTCACTGACGTGCAGCACGAGCTCCCAATGCTCCCCGCCGTCGCGCGACCGGTAGAGCCCGCGCTGGGGGTTGTCTTTCGAGGCGTGGCCGAGTGCCGCGACGTACACGACGTCGGGGTTGTCGGGGTGCACGCGGATCTCGCCGATGTGGCGCGACTCGGGCAGGCCGATGTGACGCCACGTCACACCGGCATCGGTCGACTTGTACACGCCGTCGCCGTGGGTGACGTCGATGCGTATCGTCGACTCACCGGTGCCGGCGTAGATCACGTTGCCGTCGGACGGTGCGACCGCCAGCGCGCCGATCGAGCCGGTCGTGAGGAAGCCATCGGTCACGTTCTCCCAGAACTGGCCGGCGTCGTCGCTCTTCCACACGCCACCAGCAACGGCGCCGAAGTAGAACACCGCGGGGCGTTTCGGATCGGCAGCCACCGCCACCACCCGGCCACCACGGGTCGGCCCGATGCAGCGATAGCGGATCTGACTCAGAAATTTCGGATCGACGGTCGACATGGCGGAATCCTTTCACTCCGCCGGGCTGGCCTCATAAGCTGCGCCGGGTGAGACACCTCCCCGCCCGATTCTGGTTCGAAGCCACCACTGCCGCGATCGGCCTGATCCTGTTCGTCGTCACGCTCGTCAGCCGTGAGTGGATCGAGGCGCTGACCGGCTGGGATCCCGACGGTGGCAGTGACGCGCTGGAGCTCGCGCTGGCCCTGTCGCTGTTGGCTGTTTCGGCTGCATCGATGCTCGCGGCGCGCCGCGTCTACCGGCTCGCGGTCGCCTCCGCCTGACTCCCACGCTGCGTGGTCGAATCGGGACTAACGGCAGTATTTTTGATGCCGGACGACTCCCGACTCGCTCCCCGAATCAGCTCATCATGACCCCACGCCCCCTCGTCGGGGCAGCTGCCGAAAGAACAGGAGGCGGCGAGGGTGAGAGATCGGTGCAGCGTTTCGCCTCGTTTGTCGGGCGTGACTGCCCACTCACACCGCCGAACCGCCGTTCTCGCCGCCGCAGCCTTCCTTGTCGCCACCTTTGTCGGGCCTGCATCCGCTGCCCACGCTGATGCGCCGGCCACCGCAGACACCGACCGGCGATTCGTCGCCGTCGCTGCTCCCGGCGACTCTGACCCACAGTCGCCAGGGCCATCACCTCACTACATCGTTCGCCTCCGCACCAGGCAATCTTTGCAGGCCGCGGTGGTCGCCGAGGCAGCGCACGGCGACAGCGTCGACACCGTCTGGAACGGGGCGCTCAACGCGTTCACCGCCACGCTGTCGGGGGACGACGTTCGCCGGCTACGACGGGACCCGAACGTGACCGCGATCGAGCCGGACTCCGTCGTGAACCTCACTACCGATCAAGGCGGCGCGCCGTGGGGCCTCGATCGAGTCGATCAGCGCGCACTGCCCCTCAGCACCACCTACTCGTACGACACGACCGGAAGCGGAGTGAACGCCTACATCGTGGACTCAGGGATCCGCAGCAGCCATCGCGAGTTCGCCGGCCGGATCGTGCGCGGCATGTACGTCGACTTCGGCGACGGGACCGGCATCGAGGACTGCAACGGCCACGGAACGCACGTCGCCGGAACCATCGGCGGCACCACATTCGGGGTTGCCAAGGGTGCCTCGCTGATCCCCGTGAAGGTGTTCGCGTGCAGCGGCAACACGACCACCTCGGCGGTGATCGCCGGGCTCGACTGGATCATCTCCGACCACGTTGCCGGCGTACCGGCAGTCGCCAACATGAGCCTCGGCGGGCAGACCTCCGACGCACTCGATGCTGCCGTCAACGCGGTCATCGCCGACGGCGTGACGGTCGTGGTCGCCGCCGGCAACGCGTCATCCGACTCGTGCAAGTTCAGCCCGTCGCGAGTGACGGCGGCGATCACCGTCGGCGCATCGCAAGTCGACGATGGTGTCGCCGCGTACTCCAACTTCGGACCGTGCAACGACCTGTTCGCGCCGGGGTCGAGCATCTTGTCGGCATGGAACACCAGTGACACCGCGTCGGTGATGCTCAGCGGCACTTCGATGGCAACGCCGCACGTCGTGGGGGCAGTGGCCCGGTTGCTGCAGGGTTCGCATCTGGCATCGCCCGCGCAAGTGTGGGCTGCCCTTGATGCGGCGGCCACACCCAACGCGCTGAGCGCGACCTACGGCGGGGATCCGAACAAGCTCCTCTACCTCACGGCGCCACGAGGCACGTCGGCACCGAGCGCTCCGTGGGCGGTCGCTGGTGTTGCGGGCGACGAGCAGGTTGCTCTGACGTGGCAGGCGCCGTGGTTCGACGACTCGCTGCCGATCGCGGACTACGCCGTGCAGTTGAGGGCGACCGGCGCGCCGTGGTCGACGTTCGCCGACGGAGCCTCCGCCATGACGGGCGCAACGGTCACGGGTCTGGTCAACGCGACGACATACGAGTTCCGCGTCGCGGCAATCAACGCCGTGGGGATCGGAGCGCTCAGCGCCCAGGTCTCGCTGACACCGTCGAAGGACGGCGCATCGCTCGCGCTGCGTGCGGCGTTCACCGCACTGCTACCGCAGCGCGTCTTCGACACGCGCCCCGGCGAGGCACAAGGTGCCGTGCAGGTGCACCAACTGCGATACGGCGGAGCCAACGTGCTGTCACTGCGGGTCACTGGCGTCGGCGGCGTACCCGTCGGTGGTGTCGGCGCCGTCTCGCTGAACGTCACCGTCGCCGACCCCGTTGCAGCGGGCTTCGTCACCGTCTACCCCTGCGGCCAGCGACCACTGGCCTCGAACCTCAACTACCTGGCCGGACAGACCGTCCCCAACGCCGTCATCACCCCTGTCTCCGCCGACGGCAACATCTGCCTCTACTCATCTGCCGACACCTACATCCTGGCCGACATCAACGGCTGGTTCGCCACCGGCGCCGGCCTCACACCGGTCACCCCAACACGCCTCTTCGACACCCGGCCCGGCGAGGCTCAAGGTGCTGTACCCGTCGGGCAACAGCCGTACGGCGACCTCCAGGTCCACATCACCGGCGTCGCCGGTATCCCCACCTCCGGGGTCGGGGCCGTCTCGCTGAACGTCACCGTCGTCGGCCCGAGCGACGCCGGCTTCGTCACCGTCTACCCCTGCGGCCAACGCCCGCTGGCCTCGAACCTCAACTACCTGGCCGGACAGACCGTCCCCAACGCCGTCATCACCCCCGTCTCCGCCGACGGCAACATCTGCCTCTACTCGTCGGCCGGCGCCTACCTGCTCGCCGACATCAACGGCTGGTTCGCCACCGGGACCGGTCTCACTGCGCTCATGCCGGCACGACTGTTCGACACGCGGCCGGCCCAAACCCAGGGCGCAATGGTCGTCGACCAACAGTCGTACGGCGACCTCCAGGTCCACATCACTGGCGTTGCCGGCATCCCCACCTCCGGTGTCGCAGCCGTGTCGCTGAACGTCACCGTCATCGGCCCGAGCACGGCGGGGTTCGTCACCGTCTACCCCTGCGGTCAACGCCCGCTGACGTCGAACCTCAACTACACGATCGGACAGACCGTCCCCAACGCCGTCATCACCCCCGTCTCCGCCGACGGCAACATCTGCCTCTATTCATCGGCAACTGCGTACCT
Source organism: Ilumatobacteraceae bacterium (assembly GCA_031427935.1). Classification (GTDB taxonomy): domain Bacteria; phylum Actinomycetota; class Acidimicrobiia; order Acidimicrobiales; family Ilumatobacteraceae; genus JAENVT01. The sequence goes on from JANPOJ010000664.1 coordinate 30,288, forward strand.
CCTCGCCGACATCAACGGTTGGTTCGCGTCGAGCCCGACCGCGTAGACCGGTCGCTACGCGTCGAGGAGACGGAGCAGATTTCGATCGCTGACGGTTGCCGACGAGCGCTCCAACACCGCCTCGGCCAACTGCACGGCGCGAGGGCTCATGTCGCAGAACCCACCGATGATCAACGGATACGAGAACAGGAACAGCACACCGACGTCGTAGTCGTCGTAGCACTGCTCGAGGCTGTAGTCGGTGACGCCGTTGCGCAGGAGCGCCGCATGGTAGTACTCGACGAGCTCCGCCTCGTGTGCCCGCCGCACCTCGACGTCGAGGCTTTGGGACAGCATGTACGACAGGTCATGCGCAGGGTTCGACACCATCACGGCTTGCCAGTCGACGAGCATGACGGGGTGCTGCTCGCCGGTACCGAACATCACGTTGTCGAGCCGCACGTCGCCGTGCACGAACGTCTGTGTGCGTTGACCCATCAGCTTCATCACGCCGCGGAGACCTTCGACGTAGCGACTCACTTCCGGCAGCACGTCGGCGGCGATCGCGTGCGGGAACAGCTTCACGCAGTTCTCCCACGTCATGTCCAAACTCGGGGGGAAGGCCTCGGCATAGGAACTGTCGACGCGCATCGCGTTGTCGAGCAACGGTTGATCGGTGCGACCCCAGAAGGCGGCGTGCAACGGTGCGATCGCATCGATGATCAGCTTGGCTTCATCGACCCCGACGCCGTCGACCTGGTCGCCACATCGATAGGCCTTGAGGTCTTCGAGGGCGACGATGTTCTCGCCGGTGGTGGTGTCGACCGCGGCGAAGTAGCAGACCGGCATCGGCACGTCGACCGACGGCGCAACACTGTTGAAGAACGTGACCTCACGTTCGTACATGCGAGTGTTCATGGCGACCGCTCGATTGGCCTCGACCGGCGTGGCGAACTTCACCACGATCGACTCCGGTCCGGGTGCCGGCCCATCGCCGTCGTAGCCGATGCTCACCCGCACCACGAGCCCGAGCAGGCCGATGCCTGCACCGACGTTGGTCACCTCGAAGTTGGTCACTGAACGCCCGGGTGTGAGGGCCCCGGCCTCGGTCAGCGCTGTGGTCAACCACTCGTTGGTCAGTTCTTCCGGCTGCACCGGATATGACTTCGTCATCAAGTCCCCCTCGACTCGGATCCTGGCCCGATCATGGCACGCGGGCCACCATCGGGCACATCGTGAGAACAGCGTGGTGGTCTTACAACCGCCTTCAGCGCCCATGCCTCGGGTAGCGTCGCCAGCGATGCCATCGAAGACGGTCGATCAGCTTCTGGCGCACACGCTCGACGCGGCAGTCGGCGGACAGGCCAGCGCGCTCGGGCTGTACGGGCCACGGGGTGCGGGAAAGACCTGGTGGCTCGACCGCACAGCCGACCAGGCGGCACAACGCACGATGACGGTCATGCGGGCACGGGCAAGCAGTCGAGACCGCGAGCTCACGTTCGGTGGCCTCTCCGGACTGCTGGCACCATGGGGCGACCGGCTCGACGACCCGGCGTGGGCGACGCTCAGGCCTGTCGTGACGCTCGATCATCGAGAAGTCGACGCGGTCGACGTCAAACTGACCACCTTTCACTTCCTGTGCGCGCTCGCCGAGCAACAGCCGGTTTGCGTCATTCTCGACGACCTGCACTGGTTCGACGCGGCCACGCTCGAGGTGCTCGAATTCTCCGCGCGTCGCGTCTCGAGGGACGCGATCGCGTTCATCAGCGCCTCGACTGGTGACGGCCCGATGATCGCGACCACGACGGCCCGCATCGAACCAACCCCAATGCCCACGATTCGTAACATGCTGATCGCCAGCGGCCTCGACGACACAGCCGCCGACCGGTGCGCCGAGGCGGCCAACGGCAACCCGGGCATCGCCCGTGCCCTCGCTGAAGGTCTGACCGATCGGCAACGCTCGGGGTCTGACCCGATTTCGGTGATCCCGCGGCCGAGCGGTGAAGTTGTCGACGAGCTCCAGGCCAGGCTTCGATCGATGGGCGACGTCGTGTGCAGATCGCTCGTGGTGGCGGCCGCCGAGCACGGAGGCGACATCGCTGCGGTACGTGCGGCGTTGACAACACTGGGAGAGCCGATCAGCGGCCTCGATCAAGCAGAATCCTTTGGCGTCATCGACATCGTGGGCTCGCACTTCGCGTTCACCGACCCGTGGGTTCGCACCGTCGCCTACCACCTGGTTGCCCCCAGCAGCCGACGGTCCGCGCATCGCGCCCTCGCCGCCTGGTTCGCGATGCCCGAACAGGCCGCTCAGCGCGCCTGGCACCTCGCTGCGGCCGCCGACGGGCCGAGCCAACCGGTCGCGGAAGCGCTCGAACTCGTGGCGACCGACGCCGCACGACGTGGTGGCATCGCATCAGCGGCGATCACGGCTGAACGGGCAGCAGAGTTCGGCATCACGTCTCACGATCGTCAGCGCAACCTGCTCGCCGCGCTGCGGTGGTGGATCGACGCCACCTCGACCGAGGGCGTACGACGGGTGCTGCGGCTGCTCGATCCGATCGACTTCGACGCGGCAGTCGCCAGGGCCGAGGCGGCCGAGTTCCTCGATGGCGGCGCGGTCGCCGTGCAGTGGGGCGACGCAGTCGCTCCGGGCCCTTGGGCCGAGGGCAGGACCCATCGCTTGGCGATTGCGAGCGCCCTCGAACGGGGTGACCATCGAGCCGCGCTCCGCGCCCTCGATACCAATCGGGAGCTTGGCCAAGCGCGCCACGCGCTCGCCAGCGCAGTCGCGCTCCGCCACGCCGGCGAGACTCGCCGCGCCCGAGACGCATCGACGGCAGCCGCCGCATTGTTCGATCGCTCCGATGCGTACGCCGCTCGAGTCGCGCTCCTCGTCGTCGTCGATCTCGACATCCTGCAAGGTCGGGGCGACGACGCCATCGTCACCATCGAAACGGCTCCGCAGCTTCCGGCCGCGTTGCACGACCAGGCCGCGTCGCTCGCTGCACGAGCGCGACTTCAGCGTGATCCAGCGTTGCCGCCAACGTCCGAGCCGCTTGCGTTCACGCCACACGGCGAGGGTCCGCTGTTCTACGTGCGCGCCGCGGTCCAAGCCGGGGTGATCAACCGCGACCTGTCGTCACTCGTGACGGCGGTGGATGTGGCCGAGCGGCACATGCTTCCGATCGAGGCGGGCGAGGCTCGCCTGTGGCTCAGCGAGTTGCAACCATCGGCCGATCGATCGAAGACGATCACGCTCTGTCGAGCAGGGCTGCAGCGATGCGGCGTTCGAGCGTGGGACCAGCGCCTGACGGTGGCCGCCGCCGCCGAACCGGCTCGACCACGCCGGCAAGCCGACCCCGGTCTGGACGCCCTGAGCCACGCCGAGTTCAGAGTCGCCGAGGCGGTGGCAAGCGGACTCACCAATCGTCAGGCCGCGGCCGCCCTGATCATCTCGGTGAAGACGGTCGACTTCCATCTGCAGCAGATGTATCGCAAACTGGGGATACGGTCGCGAACCGAACTCGCCGTGCGAATGACCAACTTCGAACCGGCAACAGGAGGAGTTCCGCGATGACTGACTGGTGGCGAGCCCTCGAGGAAGAACTCGAGCGCCGCGGCGTCGACGCCCCCGACCCCTGGGCGTCGGTGGGTGTTTCGTCGGAACATTCCGTGCTCACGCCAGATCAGCGCGCCTTTCTCGAGCAGGTCACGAGTACGCCGGTACACGGACTCGAAGCCGAGTTCGATGACGACTCAACCTGATTCAGGGTATCCACCCGGTTCACAGACCCAGGGCGATGACCTACCGTGCAGGGAGTGAGCAGCATCGGCGTTCGCCCTCGACTGGGAGTCGACTTCGGCACAATGGTGACCGTCGCCGTCCAGG
>JANPOJ010000665.1:0-5304 GCA_031427935.1 Ilumatobacteraceae bacterium
ATGGCCTACTTCCACGAGGTCGGCTTCGACCTGATGAAGATCAGCGTCAAGGCATCGAACGTGCCGTTGATGGTCGAGGCCTACCGTCAGCTCAGCGAGGTCACCGACGTGCCGCTGCACCTCGGCGTGACCGAAGCCGGCCCCCCGCCCGCTGGCTTGGTGAAGGCCACCGCCGGCATCGCCACGTTGTTGATGGAGGGCATCGGCGACACGATCCGCTATTCGCTCACCGCGGATCCGGTCGAGGAAGCCCGTGCCGGGCGGCAATTGCTCGAGGCCCTTGGTCTGCGCGAGCGCAAGAACATCGACTTGATCGCCTGCCCGAGCTGCGGCCGCGCCGAGATCGACGTGATCGATGTGGCCAACCGGGCGATGCAGGCCTTCGGTGACCGCAAGATTCCGTTGCAGGTGGCCGTGATGGGCTGCGTGGTCAACGGCCCCGGCGAGGCCCGTGAGGCAGATCTGGGGATTGCTGCCGGCAACAAGCGCGGCCACTTGTTCGTGAAGGGTCGCAACGTCGCCGTCGTTCCCGAGTCCGAGATGGTCGAAGCCCTCGTCGAGTGGGCCGAGTTCATCAACGAGCATGGCACCGAGGCGGCCATCGCCCGCGTCGACACCGCGCTGGCTGAGCGCGAAGCCGCCAAGGACCGCGCCAAGTTGATGAATGATCAGGGTGACGACGTCAACCACTCGCAAGAGCGCATCGTCGAGATCAGGCGAACCACAGCGCACTAGACAGGTCGGGCGATAGTCTCCGCGGTATGACGGTAGCAATGGACCACATACCGCATCGCCTCACCTGGGAGGCCTGTATCGAGCTGCCTGAAGAGCTCCTACGTCACGCCGAGTTACACGATGGCGAGGTAGTCGAGATGGCTTCTCCAGACCGACCCCACCAGCTCACGCTGGTCAATCTGATCATGGCGCTCGACCCGTGGGTGCGCGAGCACGGTGGTGAGCTCGTGCCCAACCCGAACGTGCGCATCGCCGACTACTGGGGCTACCAGCCCGATCTTGCCTACTACGCGCCCGATCGGGTGCCGGGCTCGGGGTATTGGAAGCTGGCGCCGCATCTGGCGGTCGAGATCCTGTCGCCGTCAACCCGCCGCAAAGATCTACTGCGCAAGCCGACCCACTACTTCTCGGTCGATGTGCAAGAGCTGTGGCTCGTCGACTGTGGCGAGCGTGTCTTTCACGTGCTGCTCCCCAGCGGTGAATACCACGAGTGGGTCGATGGCGACTCTGCTTCGTCGCCGTTGCTGCCGGGCTTCGAGGTGGCGGTCACCGACCTGATCTCGCAGGTTTCATGACGCCACACGAACATCCGTTGTTCGAGTTCGACCCATCGCAGGAGGCGGTGATCAACCCGTCGATCCACAAGCCGATGCTGGGCTTTCCGTCGCGGGCGGTGATGTGCTGGTTCGGCAACGTCGTGCGTGATCGCACGATCGATCTCGAGCCGGTCCACAACGTGCCGTTCGAGCACGGCGATCATGCGATCTGCATCATCGACCACAAGGGATACGACGTCGCGCTGGTCAGCCCCGGGGTCGGCGCGCCTGCCGCCGTCACCTCGTTGGAGGTGGTGATCTCGCTCGGTGCAACACAGATCATCGGCTGTGGCGGCGCCGGCATCGTTCGCGCCGGGTTCGACGTCGGCCATGTGATCGTGCCGACGGGTGCGATCCGCGATGAGGGCACCAGCTACCACTACGCGCCGGCCGACGCCGCGGTGCTCCCGCACCCACGGGCCCTCACTGCGATCGACGACGTGCTCAGCGAGGCCGGGGTCCCTCATGACCGCGGCTTGACCTGGACGACTGATGCCTTCTTTCGCGAGACCCCGGCCAAGGTCGCCCGGCGGCGCGACCAGGGGTGCATCACCGTCGAGATGGAGGCTGCCGCGATGTTCGCGGCGGCAGCGTTCCGTGGTGTGGTCTACGGCCAGTTGCTGTATGCCGGCGACGATGTCAGCGCCAGCGAATGGGACCACCGTCATTGGGAGGCCCAGACCTCGGCCCGCGAACGCCTGCTCGACCTGGCCCTCGACGCCGTCATCCGCCTCTGAGTCGCACGAGCACACTCAAGCGCTCGTGGGCTGCGGCTCCTGAACGACGAAGATGGATGTGGGGCCGGCCAGATTGGTGGTCTCTTCGTCAGCCAGGAATTGGCACTCGCCGCGGCGCGCACCGCTGACGAACAGCAGCAGCTCGCGCCCGACGGCTTGGTGGCGGCGGCGCGCACCCGCTCGAATCTCGCATCGCGACACCGCGAACGGCGTATTCGGCGTGAGGTAGCGCCACCAACCGGGCTCGAACTCGACCGCGCGCACGACCGGCTGTTCCAACGGTTCGAAGTCGACCACGTCGAGCAACTCGTCGACGTCGACATGTTTCACCGTCATGCCGCCGCGCACAACGTTGTCGCTGTTGGCCATCACCTCCACGCCGAAGCCCCGGAGGTAGGCGTGCAGGTTTCCGGGGCCGAGGAACACGGCCTCGCCGGGGCCGAGCAGCACGCGATTGAGCAACAGCGTCACGGCGACCGATGGGTCGTCGGGGTATGCGTCGGCGAGCTCGGTGACCAGGTTGGCCTCGACCCCATCGTGGCGTCGGCAGGCGGCGATCGTCGATGAGACGTCGAACTGGCGGCGATACACGGCTTCGACGGTCGCGGCGAGCTTCTCGTGCTGCAACAGCTCGGCCAAGTCGTGCGCACCGACGTCGCCGAGCAGCGTGACGGTGTCGTCGACGGGGCGAAATCCGCACAGCGTGTCGAAGGTGGTCAGCGCACAGAGCATCTCCGGTTTGGCGAACCGATCTCGGTACGTGCGCTGCGGCGCGTCGCGAGCGATGCCGAGCTGTTCCTCACGCTCGTACCCGGCCTCGGCCTGGAGATGATCAGGGTGAGTTTGCAGCGAGAGTGGTTGCGCGGCAGCCATCAGCTTCAAGAGGTACGGAAGGTCGCCGGCTATCGATTGCAACGGCGAACCATCGTCGACGGTCGAGGGCGCGAGCGGGTGCGTGCCCATCCACCACTCCGCCCACGGTTGGCCATCGGGCATCAGGCCGACCATCTCGGGAATGGCAGACATGTCTCCCCACGCATAGTGCTGCGCCCGACCGTGGACCATGTGCATGCTGCGACACGCTAGTTGCGGGAGGGGCTACCGTTCCGTCGTTGCCTTCCAGACCCCGAGGTGTGCCATGCAGAACAAGATCCTGTTGTCCGAAGATCAGATCCCGACGCAGTGGTACAACGTCATCCCCGACTTGCCGTCGCCACCGCCGCCGCCGCTGCACCCCGGCACGATGCAACCGGTGGGGCCCGACGATCTTGCGCCACTGTTCCCGATGGCCCTGATCATGCAAGAGGTCACGCAGGACAGCTACGTCGACATTCCCGGTGGTGTGCTCGACGTGTACCGGCTGTGGCGGCCATCGCCGTTGTTCCGCGCTCACCGTCTCGAGAAGGCGCTCGACACCCCGGCGCGCATCTACTACAAGTACGAGGGCGTGAGCCCGGCGGGGTCACACAAGCCGAACACGGCGGTGCCGCAGGCGTACTACAACCACCAAGAGGGCATCACCAAGCTGACCACCGAGACGGGTGCGGGTCAGTGGGGCACGGCGTTGGCGTTCGCCACCGCCCAGTACGGCATCGAATGCGAGATCTGGCAGGTGGCCGCGTCGTACGTGGCAAAGCCGTACCGCCGGGTGATGATGGAGGTCTACGGGGCCACGGTGCACTCCAGCCCGTCGAACGTGACCGAGTACGGCCGGTCGCTGCTCGCCCAGGATCCTGATCACCCGGGCAGCCTCGGCATCGCAATCTCCGAGGCGGTCGGGGCCGCAGTTGCAGACCCCAAGACCCGGTACGCACTGGGCAGTGTGTTGAACCACGTGCTGTTGCACCAGACGGTGATCGGCGAAGAGGCATTGCTGCAGCTGGCAATGGTGGGGGAGACCCCCGATCTGTTGGTCGGATGCACCGGTGGCGGCTCGAACTTCGGTGGCCTGGCGTTTCCCTTCCTCCGCGAGAAGATGGCCGGGCGCATGAACCCCACCATCCGATGCGTGGAACCGGCTGCGTGCCCGAGCCTGACCAAGGGTGAGTACCGCTACGACTTCGGCGACACAGCCGGCATGACGCCGCTGTTGAAGATGCACACGCTGGGCCACGATTTCATCCCGCCGTCGATCCACGCCGGTGGCCTGCGGTACCACGGGATGTCGCCACTGGTCTCGCACATCTACGAGCTCGGCCTCGCCGAGGCAGAAGCCATCCCGCAGACCGAGTGCTTCGCAGGTGCCCTGACGTTTGCGCGCAGTGAGGGCATCTTGCCCGCGCCGGAGCCGACGCACGCCATCGCCGCGGCGATCCGTGAGGCCAAGCGCTGCAAGGAGACCGGGGAGAGCAAGGTCATCCTCACTGCCCTGTGCGGTCACGGCCACCTCGATCTGCCCGCCTACGAGAGCTACCTCGCCGGGACCATGGTCGACTACGACCTCACCGACAAGGAGCTCGCCGACGCGATGTCCACCGTACCCGTGATGGCCTGAGCCGCTGTCAGAAGAGTCGCAGCTCGTCGACGCGCAGGCCGCGCAGCTCGTCGTAGTCGACCTCGACCACGCGGAATCCCCTGGCCTCCGCCAGCACCCGTGCCTGTGGCTTGACGATCTGGGCGACGTAGACGCCGCGCACGCTGCCGAGTGAGGAGTCGAGGTGCAGTCGCTCGATGTAGCGCGCCAGCTGCTCGACACCATCGATCTCGCCGCGGCGCTTGACCTCGATGGCCACGACCTGACCGTCGCGGTCGCGGCACAGCAGGTCGATCGGGCCGATCGCTGTCGGGTATTCGCGGCGAACGAGCGTCAACCCCTCTTCGATGGCGTGCGGCGACGCGGCGAGCAACTCCTGCAGGTGGGCTTCGACCCCGTCTTTCTGCAGGCCCGGATCTTCACCGAGCTCTGCTTCGGTGTCGCTCAACACCTCGTGCATGGTGATGGTCAACGACTCGCCCTTGGGATTGGTCACGGTCCATGAGGTGTCGCCGATCAGCAACGTGTTCGGCGCGTTCATCCAGTTCAGCGGCTTGTACGCCCCGCCGTCGGCGTGGATCGCGACACAGCCGTCGGCTTTGACCATGATCAGCCGCACCGCCTCGGGCAGGTGGGCGGTCAAGACCAAGCGAACACCACTTGAGCTTTATGAAGAAGAGAAAGCGTATCTCATCGATCTTCCAGCGATTCGCTTTGACACTGCACAAGTCGTCTATCGCAAAGTCGATAGCGAAGGCTTAAT
>JANPOJ010000666.1:0-10121 GCA_031427935.1 Ilumatobacteraceae bacterium
GGTAGGTGACTCAGCCGGTGGCGAGTCCATTGGGAGCGACGCCCCGGTCAGGTCCGGTGTGGAATCACCGCAGGCCGCGAGTAGAAACAAACCGGCGAGTGCTGCACCTGCCCACGCGTGTCGCAACATGAAGGTTTGGACGTCGCAAAACGCCGACCGGTTCCGAGATATCGAAACGAATCGTGGAGCCGGCGCCCTTCTCACCGAGTCATGTTGGCTGCTGCCCGCTCGAGCGGCAAGCACCGGACGAGCACCCTCTATATGCCTGGCACTTGCTTGAGGTTCGCGACTTGTCGCGCCACGATCGGCTTGGTCCCGGATTGGTCCTTCTCAGGTCCTTCCTCCAAACGAACAGGGCGAAACTGAACGCACCTGGAAGGACACAAAAGACCAGCTCAGAGGCTCTATGGCCGAATCGTCGCAGGCCGCGAAAACCCTGTTAGACGTTGAAGCGGAACTCCATGACGTCGCCGTCGATGGGGTGGTACTCCTTGCCTTCGATTCGTATCTTGCCGACGTCTTTGGCTTTGGCCCACGAACCGAAGTCGAGCAGTTCATCCCAGTGGATCACCTCGGCTTTGATGAAGCCACGCTGGAAATCAGTGTGGATGCGACCGGCACATTCGGGGGCGCTCGAGCCGGCGTAGAACGTCCAAGCCCGGGTCTCTTTCTCGCCGGTCGTCAGGAAGGTGCGCAGGCCCAGAAGGTGATACGCGCTCCGAACCATCCGGAACAGGGCACCCTCGCCGAGACCGAAACCCTCGAGCATCTCGGCACGCTCCACGGGATCGACGATCGTCGCGGCCTCGGCCTCGAGTTGGATGCACATGCCGATGACCTCGACGTTGTCGCCGGCCGATGTGAACTCGTCGCGCACCCGCTGCTCGACAGTTGGAATGTTGTCGAGGTCTTTCTCTCCGACGTTGACCACCGCGAGAACCGACCGGTTGGTGAGGAGGAAGTAGGGCAGCAACTGCTCGCGATGCTCGGGCTTCAAGCCGGCGCGGTAGAGCGGCCGACCTTCCGACAGCGCGTCGTATGCAGCTTGCAACGAGTCCAACTCACCCGCCGCGGTCTTGTCCAGCTTCGACTGACGCGTGGCTTGCTTCAACCGCTTCTCGACCGTCTCGAGATCGGCCAGCGCCAATTCGATCTCGACGACACGGAGGTGTTCGATGGGATCGCTGGGCCCGGTGACGTCGTCGTCTTCGAACGCTCGCAGCACCAGCACGATCGCATCGACCTCACGGATGTTGGCGAGGAACTTGTTGCCGAGACCCTCACCCTTCGACGCGCCCTCGACCAGACCGCCGATGTCGACGACCTGCACGGCCGCATGCACGATCGACTTCGACTTGCTCATCGCAGACAGCTTGTCGACTCGCTCGTCGGGCACCTTGGCCACGCCGATGTTGGGATCCTTGGTGGCGAACGGGTACGGCGCGGCGAGCGCACCGCCACCAGTGAGGGCGTTGTACAGCGAGCTCTTGCCCGCGTTGGGAAGGCCAACCAGGCCGAAGCGTTCCATAGCGAAGGTGTGAGGCTACCCCGCACGCTTTCCGCTCGGCCGATGTCGGCGTCGATCTGTGTGGCATGAGGCGAATTCTCGGGATCGCGGTGGTGGCATTGGCCGTGTCGGCGCCTGCCTCGGTCGGTGCCGGGCAGCTCGGCACGCAGATCCCGTCGAACTGCGTCGCCCACACGAGCTTCACCGGTGGCGCCGACCTGGTCGACGACTTTCGCTGCGCCGGGTTGGCGATCGACTTCCACACGGCCGGTGTGGCTTTCTCGCCCGGCTTGATCTGGGCGGGGCAATGGTTGTTCACCGACGAGACCGGTCAGTTCCGCGTCGGGTCGTGCACGTTCAACCGGGGTATCCATCCGACCATCGACTCCCCGTCGTTCCCCGTCGCGCAGCTGTTCCCGAACGATCCGACGGGAGCCAAGGGCTCTTATCTCACGTGGCGATACGGCGATACGACCGACGACATGCTGGCGGCCGGGATGTGGGCGGTGTTCCACTACTACGCGCAAGACGGCGCCGGCACGAGGAGGTCGGTCAACGGGGCGGCGCCGCTGATCCCAGCACTCGACATGATCGCTCGCGCCAGCGGCCGCGACGATCTGCAGACGGTGGCGATGGCGCTCGATGCCGAAGCGACCCGGTTCGCAGGGCCGTGGAACATCACTGTGGCGGTGGGACTCGACGGTGGCATCGATGTTGCGGTGATGGCTGGAGCCGAGCCGGTGCCGAGTGCCGTCGTCGCGTTGCTGGTGAGCGGGCAGGATGCATCGATCGCCGTGACGACCGATGAGGCCGGGCATGCCCACGCAACGATGCCGGTGTCGGTGGGGACCATGACGGTTGTCGCCTCGACCCTGACCCCCGGCCCTGCAGCGGTGTACCGCGGCATGCCGGCGGGCCCGAATCGGCACGGAGCCCAACGGTTGGTCACCGGTGGTCCACCGGGTGTCGTCTCGGCGACCGCAACGGTCGACGTGCCAGCACCGACCACGACGACGACTTCGACGACTACCACGACGACCATCCCGCCGACCACGACTTCGACCACGACGACTACCACTACGACCGTCGCGCCGACCACCACGACCAGCACTACGACAACGACCGTCGCGCCCATCACAACGACGACCACGACACTCCCACTGGACACGACCACCATCGCTGCGCCGGCCGTGGTGGAGACGACCGCAGCGCCCGAGACCACCGTCCTCGAGATCATTCCCATCGTCGAAGTGCTGCCGCCTCCGCCCGCCGCTCCGCTGCCGAAGACGGGTGCGGTTTCGGATCTCATCTCGTACCTCGGTACCTCGCTGTTGGTCGCCGGCATCGGGATCGTCGGTGTCGCCAGCCGCCGCCCATCTCGTATTCGAAACACGAGGGTGGCCACACGCTGACCGTCTTCACGACGGTCATGACGTGTCAGCCGGCGGGCCGCCGAGTCGGATGACACCTCATCTACACTCGGTGAGATGACACCGGTCGAGGCCCTGGAACGCGTGGTGCACTGCCTCGATCGAGCCCACGACACGGGGTTCAAGACCAAGGCGTTCGTACGTGCGCTCGAGGTCGTGCGCGCCACGCCACCCGACGAACTCGGGGCCAGAGCGGCCGCCGGAACCCTGAGAGATCTGGAGGGGATCGGCGACTCCACAGCGAGGCTGATCACCGAGACGCTGCACGGCGACACGAGCTACGTCGAGAAGATCGAGGCCGAGACCCAGATCACGATCACCGACGCGGGGGCGCGATACCGGGCCGCCATCAAGGGCGATTGCCACATGCACAGCCGATGGAGCGACGGCGGCGCGACGATCGAGGCAATGGCCCGGACCGCACGAGATCTCGGCCACGACTACATGGTGCTGACCGACCATTCGCCCCGCCTCACGATCGCCCACGGCCTCAGCCGGGAGCGGTTGGACCAACAGCTGGCCGATGTCGCCGTGCTCAACGAGAAGATGGCGCCGTTCCGCATCCTCACCGGCATCGAGGTCGACATCCTCGAGGACGGCACGCTGGATCACACCGACGATGTGCTGAGCCAGCTCGACGTCGTGGTGGCCAGCGTGCACTCCAAGTTGCGGATGGAGCGCCAGCCGATGACCGAGCGGATGGTGCGGGCGGTCGCCTCGCCACACGTCGACATCCTGGGTCACTGCACGGGCCGGATGATCGGCAAGCGCGACCCGTCGACGTTCGACGCCGACTACGTCTTTGCAGCGTGTGCCCAGTTCCACACGGCGGTCGAGATCAACTGCCGACCGGAGCGCCTCGACCCGCCACGGCCGCTGCTCGACCTGGCGATCGAGTACGGCTGCTACTTCGCCATCGACAGCGATGCACACGCCACCGGCCAGCTCGAATGGCAACCGCTCGGCTGCAACCGGGCCGCGGAGTGTGAGGTGCCCCTGGAACGGGTGATCAACACCTGGGCCGTCGACGACTTGCTTCGCTGGGTGCACGCGGCATGACCCGCCGGTAGCCTGGCTCCCCATGTCGAAGAAGACGAAGAAGAAGAAGGCGCGCATGCGCCGATCCAAGGCCAACCACGGCAAGCGTCCCAACATGGGGCGTGGCTGAGCCAACCGTTCTCCCTGCACCTGCGACGCGGCGTGGCGCCGATGTCGAGGTGCTGCACGGTGTGGCTGTCGCCGACCCGTACCGCTGGCTGGAAGACGCTGAGTCCGAGGAAGTTGCCGCCTGGGTAGCTGCCCACAACCAACGAACCAGTCAGGCGCTCGAAGCCCGTCCCACCTGGGGCATGTGGCACGAGCGCCTTTCCGCGCTCACGGCGTTGCCGACGGTCGCTGCCGCAGCGGTGCGCGGCGAGCGGTTGTTCGTGCTGTGGCGTGCCGCCGGCGCCGACCAGTTCGCCTTGGTCGTGCAATCGTCCACTGATCGGGAAGCACCGCCGCGGACATTGCTCGACCCGGCCGAGCGCGCCGCCGACGGCGCGGTTGCCATCGACTGGTTCGAGCCGTCGCCCGATGGGTCGCTCGTCGCCATCGGGCTCAGTGAGGGTGGAACCGAACAGAGCACGTTGTCGATCATTGAGGTCCAGTCCGGTCGGCACCTCCCTGAGTCGATCTCGAACACCCGGGCGTCGTCGATCGCTTGGCTGCCCGACAACTCAGGCTTCTGGTACATGCGTTATCCACCCGACGACGTGTACCACCGTCACGCCTACTTCCACCGCCTCGGTACCGACCCGGCAGCGGACCCACTGGTGTTCGACGATCTTCCGACAGCGGAGACCTGGCCGGACGTACTGGTGAGTGACGAGGGTCGCTACCTGCTGGTGTCGATGCTCGTCGGGTGGAGCCGCGTCGACGCCCGGCTGCTCGACACCGAGACCGGAACCTGGCGCGAGGTGGTCAGCGGTGTCGAAGCGCAGTCGTCGTTCTTCTTCCACGCCGGCGAGTTGTACGGCGTCACGTCGCTCGACGCACCGAACGGTCGCCTCATCGCTGCAGCGTTGGATGATCCCAGCGAGTGGCGTACCGTGGTGCCCGAACGCGACGTCGTGATCACCCGTGCCGCCAGCCTCGGTGACCGTCTGGTGGTCGTGTCGAGCGCCGCTGCTGTCGATACGATCGAACTGTGGGACACCGGCGGTGGCGCCTTCGAATCCATCGCAGACCTCGGGCTCATCAGCGTGCAGTCGCTCGACACCGAGGGCGACAGGGCGTTCGTGGCCGTTGCGTCGTTCGACGCCCCGCCCACCCTGTATCGCATCGTCGGTGACGGGGCGCAGCGGTGGTCTACCGATCCCGACCGATCCGTCGTGCCGCAGTTGACCGTGACGCGCGCGACATACCCATCGCTCGACGGCACCGAGATCGGTCTGTTCCTGATGCACCGGTTGGATGTCGAGCCGTCGAGCCAGACACCGCTGATCCTCACGGGCTACGGCGGGTTCGCCATCTCCGAATCACCATCGTGGGTGGTCCGCGCCGCCGCGTGGTGCGCGGCCGGGGGAGTGTTCGCCGTTGCGGGTCTGCGCGGCGGCTACGAGCACGGCGAGTCGTGGCATCGCGCCGGTCGCCGCGCCAACAAGCAGAACGTGTTCGACGACTTCCACGCTGCCGGTGACTGGCTGGTGGACCGCGGGCTCACGTCGCGAGATCTTCTGGCGATCGAAGGCGGGTCCAATGGAGGGCTGCTGATGGGAGTGGCCATCACCCAGCGACCCGACCTGGCGCGGGCGGTTCATTGCGCAGTTCCATTGCTCGACATGATCCGCTTTCCGCAGTTCCTCATCGCCCGCCTGTGGACCGACGAGTACGGCGACCCCGACGTCGCCGAAGAGTTCGCCTGGCTGCACGCCTACTCGCCCTATCACCACGTGACCGAGCACGCCGACTACCCCGCGGTGCTGTTCACCACGGCCGAGGGAGATTCGAGGGTGGACCCGATGCACGCTCGCAAGATGGCGGCGATGCTCACCTGGGCCGGCTCGAGCCAGGATCGCCATCCGATCCTGTTGCGCCAGAGTGGTCGCAGCGGCCACGGCCAGGGCAAGCCCGCCAACATGCGTGTGCGCGACGAGGCCGATGTGCTGTCGTTCTTCTGCTGGCAACTCGGCGTCGAGGCGATGCTTGCCGGGTAGATGACGGTGGCCGCTTGTAACCTCACTTCCATGCCTCGTGGATTCCCGCTGCTCGCACGCGCCTTCGCAGGGCTCAGCATGCTCGTGCTCGTGGCGCAGTGCAGCAATTCGAGCGCGCTTGCTCCCGAGACGACGATCGGTCAAGCCGCAGCAATCGAAACCTCCGCTGTAGAGACCACGGCGCCGGCCAGTACGACGTCGTCGACCATCGCAGAGACAACGACCGCGACGGTCGAGCCGACCACCACGACGGTGCCGGAACCGACAACGACAACGGTGCCGCCGCTGTTGATCGATCCGAACTGCCCCGCTACGCCGCATGCCGCGGTGATCGCCCGCGACAGGCAGCGGGCGTGGCTGTGTGACAACGGCGTTGCGCTGCCGGAGTTCGTGATCACCACAGCACGCGAACAACCAGACCCTGGGATGTATCCCGTGTTCGCCAAGTCGATGCACGCCTCATCGAGGTTTGGCGGGCACTACAGCACGATGACCCACTTCGTCGTGTTCGCCCGAGGCGAGGAGTCCGGCGCCCGAGTCGGGTTCCACACTGTGCCGGTGTTGCGGACTGGCGAGTTCGCCCAAACCCTCGCCTCGGTGGGGACGCAGATGGAGTACGGCCAGACGTCGGGTTGCATCCGCGTGCTGTCCGAGCAGGGTCAAGTGATCTGGGACTGGCTGCAAAAGGGCGACCAGGTCCACGTCATCACCTGAGCCGACAGCAGATCACGGTTCGATCTCGTCGTCGCCTCCCCGCAGATACGTCTGGCCCTCGATGCACTCGCCGCGATATGGGCACCAGCGGCACGAGATCCCGGGCTTCTTGATCGCCGCCTCGCCCTCGATCTGCAGCTGGATCAGCCGATGGATGCCGTCGAGCGTGCGGCGCAGGGCGGTGCGCAACACGCCTTCGGTCACGTCTTCGACGATCGGCTGCGCGGAGTCGAGGTAGAAGGTGGCCAGCTTGCGCGGTGGCACGTCGCGCACCAGTGTCTCGACCAGCGCGTAGAAGCGGAGGTCTTCGCGGTGGCGTTGCGACACGCGACCGGTCTTCAGGTCGATGATCACCTTCCGGCTCTCACGTCCCTGCGGTCGGCCCATCACGAGATCGACCCGGGCCCGCAGGAGGATCGGGTGGTCGAGCGGCCATTGCGCCGCGGCCTCGGTGGCCGGATTGCTGCGCATGTCGAGCGGTGGGAAGCACTCGGCGAACTTGCTGACACGCTCGACGGCCTGGCCGCGCAGGTCGGCTTCGTCGCCGGGTGACAGCGCGGCGATCCACCGGCCGAAGTCGCGCTCCTCGTCGCCGAGCCGTGCCAACGCCTCGTCGACGAGCTCGCGTGGGCTGGGCTCGCCACGCCAGTTCAACATCAGCTGGATCGCCTTGTGGGCGACCTGGCCGCGGGCGCGTGCCGGCGTCCATTCGAAGTCGTCGGGAGCGAGGAAGTGCACCTCGCAGTCGTGCACGCTGGCCAAAGTGTGCTTGGTGACGAACAAGGTGTGCCCGTCGAGTCGGTCGCTGAAGTGGGCGAATGCTTCGTTGGCCTCGTCGCGCAGGTCGTTGATCAGCTCAACGTCGAACACCGTCGGCTCGGCGGATCGCCGCAGGAGCGCGAGCGTGCGCTGCTGCGCTGGGTTGAGCTGCGGCGGTTCGTCCACGATGTCGAGACTAACCAGGGGGTGTCACAGACGGGTTGTAACACCCATGCGCGACACTGGGTTCATGCCCGTCAGCAACACCTCCCTCGACTTCGCCCACGCCGCCCGCACGATCGGTCGCGAGGTTCGTCGTCGCGGATTGGTTGCGCCCGGGTTTCGCTGCCCACCGCGCATCGCCGGCGTTGATCGCTCCGTTCGACGCGTCGCCAACGGTGCGGTCATCGCTGTACAACTCAAGGGCCGCCCGTGGCCGGCCATCGTCGGCGACATGATCGAGGGGGTGATCGTCACCAACCAGCTCCAACCACCGCGATCTGATCGCTTGCGAGCCGAGCTGTGGCAGGCGTTGGGGTTCGAGGCGCCGCGGCTCCGATCGGTGGCCTAACCGCCGACCGCGATCAGCCACACCACGGTGGCGTTGGGTGGGAGATCAGGCTTGGCGGTCTGCAAGGGCTCGCTCTCGAAGGCCTGTGCTCCAAGGGCGAGCACCACCAGCGTGGCATTCCCGTCGCTGTAGGCGCCCTGTACCACGTCGTCGAACGGAAAGATCGACGGTGCATCGAACTTCTGGAACCCTGCGCCGATCAATGCCGACGTGTACGCGGTGACCGCCTCGTCGGCGCTTTGCTCAGTCGTGCGCATCTCGCTGAAGACCTGCGTCGGCGCCGCTCCCAACGCCGCGGCCACGGCCGGTAGCGACACCACATCGCTCACTCCGTCGGGCACGGGCAGGGCGTCCCACCAATCGGGCTTGGCGACGACGGGGTCAGGTTCGCAGACCGAGTCAGGCTTCGGCAGCGTCAGGTCCGACAGCGCCGCGCCCTCGATGTCCGCAATGCATGTGCTGGCCAGGAGCTGGCCGTGCCCCTCACCGGTGTACGTGACCATGTGGGCCTTCGAACCGAGCTCGCCGAGCATCTTGGTCGCCCAGCGGATCGGGGTCGCCGGGTCGTTGGTTCCGGCCACGACGACGATCGGGCCATCACCCGTGTACGACACGTCGATCGGCTCGACGTCGCCAACCAACTTGTCGCACGTGTCGGCGTCAGCGGTGAGGTCGGCGGCCGTGAGGTTCTTGGCGAAGCGTGGCGCCTCGGCGCGCAGTGTGGCAACCATGGCCTCGGGGTCAGCAGGACGCCGCGAGGCAATGCCGCTTGCACACTGGATGACGTTGTACGACTGGAACAGCGTGTTGAACGAGCCGTCGTCACTGCGGCCGTTGTAGGAATCAGCGAGCGCCAGAAGGCCCGCGGGGTTGCCATCCTCGGCGTTCTTCAACGCCTGCGCCAACACCGGCCAGTCGGTCTCGGTGTAGAGGGCCGCTTGGGTGGCGCGCAGCATGGTGGCGCTGTTCACCTCGCGCCCGCCGGCGGCCGCAATCGGGCTGTCGTCGAGTTGTTGACGCAGCGCGTCCCACCGAGCCCCGACGTCCGCTGACTTGAAGTCGCACGCGGCTTCTCCCTCGCACCACGCCGACCAGTGGTCGAATGCCCCTTCGAACCCGACGAGTTGCGTGCCGAACTGTTGCTCGTCGGTGTCGCCCTTGGGCTCGACGACCGAGTCGAGCACCATGGCCCGCACCCGGTCGGGGAACATCGTGGCGTACGTCGCCCCGAGGTACGTCCCGTATGAGACACCGAGGTATGAGATCTGCTCGTCGCCGATTGCGGCCCGAATCGCGTCCATGTCGCGTGCCGTGTTCTCCGTGGAATACAAGCGCAGCGTGTCGCCGTACTTCTGCTTGCAGCCATCGATGAAGGCGTTGTGCGCCTCGTCCTTCAAGGCCTGCTCCTGCGCATCATCCGGCGTCTCGTCGATGTAGAGGTGCTGATCCTGGAACTGGTCGGTCACGCAGTGGATGCCGCCTGAGCGATCGACACCCCGAGGGTCGAACCCGATGAGATCCAACGACGTCACGCCCAACGCCGACGCAAGGCCAACACCGCTGAACGCGACGAAGCCGAAGCCCGACCCCCCAGGCCCACCGGGGTTGAACAACATCGCACCTTGGCGATCACCCGACGCCGGAACCTTGATCAACGCCATGTCGATGGTGTCGCCCGTGGGGTTGTCGTAGTCGAGTGGCACTTGCAAGGTCGCGCATTCCAGCGACGGGTCGTGGACATCGGGGTCGTCGCACTGCTTCCATTCCAGCGTGTCGGCACTGGGGACTGTGGTGCCGCCCGGCACCGTGTCGGATGGTTCGCTGGATGGGACGATTGCGCCGTCGATCGGATCAGCGCGCAAGGTGTGAACTGCCGTAGTCGTGCCGCATCCAACAAGTGCCGCAGTGGCCAGCAAGGCCAGCAGTCGACGTCCGTGACGCAT
>JANPOJ010000667.1:0-2557 GCA_031427935.1 Ilumatobacteraceae bacterium
CCATCAGCACCAGCGCCACGAACCCGGCAGCCTTCGACGCCACGCTCAAGAAGGCTGTGACCGGTGTGGGGGCGCCCTCGTAGGTGTCTGGCGCCCAGGTGTGGAATGGCACGGCACTGACCTTGAAGGCAAAGCCGACGATGACGAACACCACGCCCATCACCTCGATGCCGCCGAGCTTGCCCTTGCCGGTGATGAGCTCGCCGATCTCGGTCAGCTTGGTGCTGCCCGTCGCGCCGTACAGCAGGCTCATGCCATACAGCATGACCGCGCTGGCGAACACGCCGAGCAGGAAGTACTTCACACCGGCCTCGTTGCTCTTGCGATCCCGCTTGCGCCACGCGGCCATCATGTAGGCGGGGATCGACAAGAACTCGAGGGCGACGAACACGCTGATGAGGTCGCGTGCCGAACTCATCATCACCATGCCCAAGATGCTGCTGAGCAGCATCACGTAGTACTCGCCCTGGTGGTAGCCACCTTCTTCGATCTCGTGCGTCGACAGCAGCACCACGACATACCCGGTCATCAAGAACAGAGCCTTCAGCACCAGGCTGAAGTGGTCGACCACATAGCGATCGTCGAACATCGAGCGGACATCGCTGCCGATGACACCCAGTGTCACGACCGGCAACAGCGCCGCCAGCAGGACGAAACCTGACAACGTCGCCAGGATCCACCGCTTGGCGTCGGCGATGAACAGATCGACCATCAACACCAGAGCGATGCCGGCGCCCAGGACCATCTCGGGCGCGAGGGCGTGATAATCGACCTTCGGTGACACGAAGCCACCAGCGGCGAAGAGCGACGAGAGCATCCGTTACTTCCTGAACACCGCGGTGAGCTGGTCGACAGCGGGATCCATGATCTTGAACATCAGCTGCGGATAGACACCGAACACCACGATCGCGATCAGCAGCGGCGTCCAGGCGATCCATTCGAAGATGGTCACGTCGTGGATGTCGTCGTGATGTTCGTCGTTGGCGGCAGCGCCGGCGGCGTGGGCGTGGTGACCGTGACCGCCGAACTCCTGGGTTGGCTCGCCGAAGGCGGTGCGCTGGTACAGCCACAGGAGATAACTGGCAGCCAGCACCGTGCCGATGGCGGCCACAACCATCAACGTGCGGAAGAGGGTGAGGCTGAGGCCATCCGCCGGGCTGTATGCGCTGAGGATCGCCGGGAACTCGCCCCAGAAGCCGGCGAGTCCGGGCAGGCCGAGCGACGCCATGGCACAAAAGCCGAGGATCCAGCCGAGCCGAGGCATCTGCTTCAACATGCCACTGAGCCGACTGATCTGCAGTGTGTGGTAGCGCTCTTTCACCGAACCGGCCAGGAAGAACAACATGCCGGTGATCAGACCGTGGGCCACCATGCCGAACAGCGCAGCATCGATTCCGAGCGTCGTCAGTGTGGAGATGCCGAGCATGACGAAGCCCATGTGGGCGACCGACGAAAAGGCGATCAGGCGTTTCATGTCGGTCTGTGCCAGGCAGCCGAGCGCGCCGTAGATGATGCCGATCACGGCCAGCACGCCGATGATCGGGGCCCACTTCACCGCCGCCTGCGGCAGGAACGGCAAGGCGATGCGCACGAAGCCGTACGTGCCGAGTTTCAGCAGGATCGCGGCGAGGATGACCGAGCCTTGTGTCGGCGCCTCGGTGTGGGCGTCGGGCAGCCAGGTGTGGAACGGGAACATCGGGACCTTGACGGCGAAGCCGATGAACATGCCGGCGAAGATCCAGATCGCCGTGTTCTTGGCGATGCCTCCGCCGTGCTGGAGGAACCATTGGAACTTGAAGCTGGCCTGGGCAGCCACTTCTGGCGACAGCCCGTTCTTGGAGACCACGAACAAGGCGATGAACGACACGAGCATCAGTGCCGAACCGAACATGGTGTAGAGGAAGAACTTCAGCGACGCGTACTGGCGGTTCTCGCCACCCCACACGCCGATCATGAAGTACATCGGCAACAGCACGAGTTCGAAGAAGACGAAGAACAAGATCAGGTCCTGGGCGACGAACGTGCCGGCCATACCGGTCTGCAGCACCAGCATGAGGATGAAGAACGCCTTGGGGTTACCAGGCGAGGGCACGTGATCCCACGAGTAGACCATCACCAGCAACGTGATGACCATCGACAGCAGGTACAGCGGCAGGCTGATGCCGTCGAGGCCGACCGTGTACGTCGCCTTGATCGGGCGGATCCAGTTGTTGGTCGTGAAGAACTGCTGCGTGGCGCTCTGCCCGTAGTCGAACTGCATCAGCGTGTACACCCCGACGAGCAGGGTGGCGGCCGCCGTGACGATAGCCGTGCCCTTCACCAAGGCCTCTTCGCGCTTCGGGATGAACAGCATCACCAGCACGCCGGCCAGCGGCAGGAACGTGCCGAGGCTCAGCAGCCATTGTTGGTTTTGGAGTACTTCCATTGGTTCCTCTAGCTGTTGACGAGTACGAGTACGAGCGCGGCGACTGCTGCGGCACTGAACAGCAACGCTCCGTACTGATTGACCTTGCCGGATTGCAACGGCCGCAATGCGCCGCCGGTGCCGCGCGCTGCG
>JANPOJ010000668.1:0-10514 GCA_031427935.1 Ilumatobacteraceae bacterium
CGCATCGCCGGGCCCGCGCACGACGGCTATGTCGACGCCCTGCTGGTCAGGTATGCCGAGCCACAACGCCACTATCACACCGCGACGCACATCATGTTCGTGCTGCGCCATCTGCACGACATGTGCGCTGCTCGGCACGAGTTGTCTCCGGAGGTCGTCGCCGCGGCCTTGTACCACGACGCCATCTACGAGCCGAGGGCTGCTGACAACGAGGCTCGCAGTGCCACGATCGCCGCCGCCGATCTGGCCGCGATCGGGTGGTCGCCCGAGTCGTGCGAGTCGGTCGCGACACTGATCAGGGCCACTGCCGGGCATGTGCACGATGGCGCTGCCGCGCCGGGCGATTGGCCCACTGACATGGCGCTGCTGCTCGACGCGGATCTGGCGATCCTGGGTGCGGAACCTGGCTCGTACCAGGCCTACGTCAATGGGGTTCGTGCCGAGTACGACCACCTCGATGATGACCAGTGGCGGCACGGGCGAGCCGCCGTGCTGCGGCACTTCCTCGATCGCCCGCAGCTGTTCATCACCGACCACATGCACGCCGCGCTCGAGCACCGCGCCCGCGCCAACATCGAAGCCGAGCTGGCAGTGCTGTCACATCAACCCCGCCGGAATGATTGACTGGTCACGTGAGCGAACTGACCACCTCCCCGGTCGTGACGATTCCCGAGCTCGATCCCGACCTCGAGACCCAAGAGCCCGCAGCGGCCCACATCGTCAAGACAGGGCCCGGCGAGAGCGCCGCCGCCAAGGTCCTCGAAGCACGCATCTACGGCATCGCGATCGAGGCGCTGTGCGGCCACGTGTGGGTGCCGTCGCGCGACCCGAAGCAACTGCCGCTGTGCGAGGCCTGCAAGAGCGTGTACGAGATGTACCGCATGTTCAACGACGGCCTCAACAACGCCCCCGACGAGTGACTGACGAGTGACCGACCCGGCGGCTGGACTCCGCATCCGCGAGGCGGCTCGCGCCCTGTTGGTCGACCCGGATCACCGCGTGCTGCTCGTACGCTTCGAGTTCCCGACGGCGACCCGGTGGGCCCTGCCCGGCGGCGGCCTGGAACCTGGCGAGAGCCATCTCCAGGCGCTCCGGCGCGAGCTCGACGAAGAGCTCGGGTTGGTCGACGCCGCGATCGGGCCGCAGATCTGGCATCGGCTGCACATCGTGGCCTTCCTCAACGGCGAGTTCGACGGCCAACGCGAGCGCATCCACCTGGTGCGCTGCGATGCGTTCGAACCGCACCCGAAGCTGTCGTGGGAGGAGATGAACGCGGAGTTCGTGCACGAGTTGCGCTGGTGGACGATCGATGAGATCGCGGCCAGCGACGTGCACTTCGTGCCCGACGACCTGCACTCGCTGCTGGGAGCGCTCCTACGCGACGGTCCACCGGCCGAGTCGATCGACGTGAGCCCCTGATGCTGTTCAGCGCCGACGCCTGGGCGGGGATCGCGGAGGGATCGATCACCGTCACCTTTCGGGCCTGGACGCGTGCCCAGGCCAAGGTCGGCGGCCACTACCGCGTGGCAGGGATGTTGATCGAGGCCACCGACGTGCGCCAGGTCGGGGTCGACGAGATCACCGACGACGATGCCCGCCGGGCCGGCGCGACCGACCGTGCGGCGTTGCTGGCCCGACTCGGGTCAGCTGATCCAGTCTGGCGGGTCGACCTCGTGTACCGAGGTCCCGATGGTCGCATCGCCCGTCGCAACGACACGTCGGCAGACGACCTCGCGGCAGTGATCGTGCGGCTCTCGCGTCTCGATCGCAACGGCGCCTGGACCCGCTCGACGCTGCAACTGATCGAGCGGTACCCCGGCGTGGTCTCCACGACGTTGGCACGGCACGCCAACCAGGATCGTGCTGCGTTCAAGGTCAACGTGCGCAAGTTGAAGGAACTGGGCCTGACCGAGAGCCTCGACATCGGCTATCACCTGTCGCCGCGCGGCGAGGCCGTGCTGCGTGCCGGCTCCTAGACCAAGGGAGCGGCCGACACGTTGTATCTGCGTCGAGAGGTGAAGACTCTTGTTCAACACGTCCAGCGAGGTCAGGGGCGCTGCGCGTAGAACAGGAGTGCCACCATGTGGGAGCAGTACTGGAACGACCGTGGATCGCCATGGGACTACGACCCGGGCCCGGCCAAGAACCGAAGCTGGTCTCGACTGTTCGCCGAGACGCCGAACTATCGCGGCTTCGGTGTCGCCATGTCGGGCAACGAGGAGTTCCGTTGGCACTTCGGCCCGATGTTCTACCGCGGGCGCCTCAGCGACAACCAGGTCAAGGTGCTGATCGTCGGCCAGGAAGGTGCACAGGACGAATCGCTGAGCCACCGGTCGTTCACAGGAGGCACCGGGGGGCGCATGCAGCATCTGCTCACGCATCTCGGCATCACCCAGTCGTACCTGTTCCTCAACACGTTCGTCTACCCCATCTTCGGGCAGTACGACGGGCTGCTGCCGATCATCGCCCAACATCCGGCATCGCCGATCGCGCAGCATCGCCGCGAGTTGTTCGACTACGCCGTCGACCGCAACGACGTGCAATTGGCCATTGCCGTCGGGCGGGCGGCGAAGGAGTCGATGGCCAGCTGGGTCGAAGCCCACGGCGGCACTGCCGACCCCGACAACCTGCATCTCGCCGATGCTTCGGTGATCTCGCCGAACCTGCACATGGTCGGCGTGCTGCACCCCGGGGGCGCCGGCAAAGGCGGGGCTGTCTCGGCGATCATCGCCAGCTTCAACGCGGCGATCAACCACGTGCACCAATGGATCACCGCCGAGCCGTCGTGGCTGCCGATCGACCCGGACGGCGTGCGGGCCACCACGCCGTACACGTATTCCAGCGACCCGATCCCGTTCCGCGACTTTCCCTATGGCGTCGCCTGGCGGCTCGGCCGCGAGTCGACATCGTCGAACCGGCGTGACGGGCAGACAGCGATCCAGATCTTCTCCGAGGACGGCGCGTACAACAACGACGGCACGACGTTGACATACGCAGGCAGTACTGCCGGGACCGACGCCGGGTACAGCGCCGACCCTGGCGATGTCGCCTGGGAGCCCCCTCGGCGTGCGCACAAGGATTTCGACCGCGGTCCCGGGGCGGCGTTCGCCGCGCTGCTGCAGGGTGGTCAACCGGGGTTGGCGTGGCCCGACTTCGAGTCGTTCGGATTGAAGTTCTCACCGTCGTTCGGAACCGGGCCGATCTTCCGCGGCCGCCTCGATCGTCCGAGCATCCTCGTGCTTGCCGACCAGCAATCGCACGACGATCTGTTCACGATGCGCGCCCTGACCGGCGACGATGGTCAGCACCTCCAGGCCTTCCTGCGCTCCGCAGGGCTGACCAGTCGGTATGCGATCCTGCGAGCGCTGCCCATCGACACGATGGCCGACGATCAGACCGCCGCCGCTGCGGCAGTCGACAGTGCCCCGGTACGGGCGCTCTACGCGGAAGCCGTGCGCGTGGCCCGTCCCCAGGTCCTGCTGTTCGTCGGGCCGCTGGCGCAGCGTCTGCAAACTCACGTCACCCCGACGGGCACACCGACCGTGACGATGAAGTCGCGCCTGCAATCCGGCGTCGACGCCAACTGGCAGTCAGCGTTGACGCAGTTGCAAGGCTTGACCTATCGCCGCGACATCACCACACCGACGTTCACCTACGCCGGCCAGCGCGAGCAGATCCCGCGCCAGGACCTGCCGTTCGGCACGTTGCACTGGCAGGCGACCAGCGGCAACCGCGGGCAGCAGGCGACCCACAGTGGCTCGCCGTCGTTCGACTACTACAAGGTCACCATGCCGGCGTGGGCCGCGGCGTTGTCAGCGCCGCCGCTGTCGGCGTCGGAAGCCGCCGCCTCACAGATCCTGCGGAACCTGTGAGGCACGCGATGCGTGAAGCGTCCGATGCTTGAGGAGTTCGATGCTTGAGGTGCAGGGCCACATCGTGGCAATGGACAGTGCCGATGCTCAACGGCACGTCACCGGGCGCGTTCGGTTCGATGGGGCGTTCGTCGACAAGGTGCTGACCGGGCGCAGCACGCCACCGCAAGGTGTGGTGCAGATCGATGTCGGCGACGCGTACGTCTACCCCGGCCTCACCGACCTGCATTCACATCTCGGGTTCGCCACCTTGCCGTTGTGGCACGAGCCGGCGCGCACCAGCGGACCATGGCTGCACCGCGACCTGTGGCCGAGCGCGCCGTCGTACAAGCCGGCCGTCAGTTGGCCGGCCTATGCGTACCTGAAGGGAGCGCCCGAGGAGCTGCTGGCGTATGCCCAGGTCCGTGCCCTGGCGGGCGGCACCACGACGATCCAAGGGTGGCCGAACGCCAACGGATCCCCGGCGAACCAACTGGTGCGCAGCGTCGACGACGGTGTCGATCCCAACTCGATCCGCACGTCGGTGATCAACCTGTCGAGCGCCGAGCTCGATGATCGCCGAGCGTTGCTCGACGAAGGATGCGCGCTGGTGTATCACCTGTGTGAAGGCCAGCGGGGCAGCAAGGTGGCCCGCGAGTTCACCGACGTGGCCACCGCCGGCTGCTTGCGCCACCGGTTGATCGCCATCCATTGCTGTGCCGTGGGCGAGGAGGAGTTCCGCCAGTGGAACGTGCATGCGGAACTGTCCGACAACGCGTCGCCCGGCGGCGTGGTGTGGTCGCCGTTCTCCAACCTCTGGCTGTACGACCAGACCACCGACGTGCTGGCAGCGCGCGCCCACGGCGTGCTGGTCTGCATCGGTTCCGACTGGGGCCCGTCGGGAAGCAAGAACCTGCTCGGCGAGCTGAAGGTCGCCTACACGTGGGCGCGCCACGCCGGCCTCGACGTGACACCGTTCGACCTCACCGAGATGGTGACGTCGAACCCGGGCGACCTGCTGGCCAGGGCCTGGTCCGGTAACGGCCCGGGCCGGTTGCAGCCCGGGCGCATGGCCGACGCGGTCGCCATCGCCAAGCGGTACGACGACCCGTGGACGAATCTGCTGCTGGCCCGCGAACGCGACGTCTTACTGGCGATCAGCGACGGCCGAGCCCGCTACGGTACGGCGGCGTTGATGAAGGCCGCCGGCGAGACCGCGACGACGAGCATGCGCGTCGGGTCGACATCTCGCCACTTTGCGCTGCGCCGGCCCGACGACCCGACCAAGGTGTGGACGTGGTCGACGGTGATGCGCGCCCTGCGCGCCGTGCAAGCCAACCCAGTTGCGGCAATCGAGCAGGGCTTGGCGATCGAGGCGATCGAAGCCGACGTCACCACGCCTTCCACCGGGAGCCTGATCTTGGAATCCGACATGCCGGGTGGGCCCAACAGCGTTGCCGGCCCACCGCCTCCTGGCACCAAGTTCGATGCCCCGCCGCTGCCCACGCTGCTCCACGACACCACCTGGTTCAACGCGGTGCGCTCCGCCGGGTATCACGGCCACGTGCTCGACAACCTCGACCAGCTCTTCGCGGATAACGCTGTCCTCCCATGAACGAAGCGCTGCGCGGCTTGAGTTGGGCGGAAGCGGTTGCGGCAGCGCCGCCGCGCGACCCACTGACCCAGGTGGAGCGCACGAACATCATCGACATGTTCACGGACCTGCTCGACGGGTTGTACGTGCACCTCCCGCTGAAGCGGGCGATGTACGGCATCGATCCGGTGCAACAGCTGCGTCGGCTCCACGAGCGTGCCCGACTGATGACCGACGATGCCTTCCACCGCGAGATCGGCGGCATCCTCACCAACCTGCGCGACGCCCACACCGCGTACATCGCTCCGTCGCCACTGGCGGGCAGCGCAGCACGATTGCCGTTCCTGGTCGAGCAGTTCGGCTCGGACTCCGAGCCGCGCTTCATCGTCTCCAAGGTCATCCGCGAACTGGTGACCGACACCAGGTTCACCGAAGGCGTCGAACTGATCGAGTGGAACGGCGTACCGATCGCCGATGCCGTGCGCCGTCGCGGCGAGAGCGAACGCGGTGGCAGACCCGACAGCGCGATGGCCAGGGCACTCGACTCATTGACGTTCCGACCGCTCGGTATCGGTCCACCTCCCGACGAGCGATGGGTCATCGTCGGCTACCGCAACGATGATGCTGACGGTTCAGGTGACAGTGAGGGGATGCGTGAGCATCGCTTCGACTGGCGGTTCATCTATCCGGGCCCGGCACCGGACGCCGCTCACCCGACGGCACCGGCGGCCGCGGCGGCGGCGATCCATCCCGATCGGGCGATGGTCAGGCGGGCCAAGAAGCTGTCGTTCAACTCCGAGCTGTGGCAGACCGAGCGCCACGACCGAGTGGCAGCGGCCGGTGTCGGCATGGCCGAGAACGGCTGGATCACCGGTCAGTTCCAGGACAACGTGTCGGCACGCGTGGTACGGGTCAACAACCGCGATTGCGGCTACCTCCGTCTGTGGAGCTTCGAGCTCAGCGACGACGACGGGTACCTGGCCGAGGTGGTGCGGCTGCTGACCGAACTGCCGCAAGACGGCCTCATCATCGATCTCCGCGGCAACCCCGGTGGGTTGATCTGGGCAGCAGAACGCTTGCTCCAGTTGTTCAACCCATCACCCATTGCGCCGACGCGGTTCTCGATCATCGCCTCTGACCTCACGAGGTCGATGACCGACGCACCCCAGAACCGTCGATCGCTGAGCCCGTGGCGGCGCACGCTGCTCGACGCGATCGGCACCGGCGAGGTCTACTCGCAGTCGGTTCCGATCACGCCGGCGGAGCGGTGCAACGACATCGGTCAGGTGTACGGGGGCCCGGTGATCGCAGTCGTCGATTCGACGACGTATTCGGCGGCCGACCTGTTCGCGGCCGGCTTCGCCGACAACGGGATCGGCACGGTCGTCAGCGTCGGACGGGCGACGGGCGCGGGCGGCGCCAACGTGTGGTGGGCCGACACGCTCAACAGCGTGCTGGCCGGCACGCCTCACCGACTGCCACGATTGCCGAAAGGCGTCGGGTTCACGCTGTCGGTTCGCCGCGCCACCCGGATTGGTGCTTCCGACGGCGCACCGATCGAAGACATCGGGATCGTTGGCCATCGCACCTACGCGATGACGCGTGACGACCTGCTGCACAGCAACACCGACCTGCTGACGTTCTGCGCCAGGCTGATCGAGTCAGAGCCGGCCACATCGCTCGTGGTCCGGTGGAGGGCGCCGGTGCTCGATCTCGAGGTCGACAGGCTCGATCGGATCGACGTCTACGTCGATGGTCGCCCACACCAGTCGCACGATGTCGTCGACGGGCTGCAGCTGACGATCGGTCACCCTCAACAGGCCATCCGTGTCGAGGGGTACCTGGGCGAGAACCTGAAGCAGGTTCGAACCATACGTCTGACGTGACGCAACTGACGCGACGGCCGTTGGTGAAGGGCCGGGGCCACCGGCTACCGTGCCCGGAATGTCGGCCCCGCTGTGCGTCATCGGCGACTTCGCCTGGGACGTGTTGATCCGCACGAACAGCGAACTGCTGACCGGTGGCGACACCTTCGGCGAGGTGATGCTGACCCCCGGTGGCAGCGCTGCAAACGTCGCGGTGTGGGCGCGGCGCTGCGGGCTGGAGACCGAGTTCATCGGCAAGGTCGGGCGCGACCGGCTGGGCCAACTGGCGCAGGAGGACCTCGCCAGGGAGCATGTGGTGACCCACCTCGTCGAGAGCGATGAGCACCTCACCGGATGCGTTGCCGTGTTCGTCGATCAGACTGGTGAGCGCTCGATGGTCTCGGGGCGCGGCGCCGACTTCTACCTGCTGTCGTCCGAGCTGCCGAAAGAGACCGTGCGACGCGCCAGCCACCTCCACATGACGGCGTGGTCGTACTTCGTCGACCCGCCGCGCTCGGCGTCGCGCGCCGCTGCCCATCTCGCCCAGGAGTGTGGGGCGACGCTGTCGTTCGATCCGGCCTCGTTCCAGATGATCGAGGAGATGGGTGTCAACCAGTTCCTGGCGGTCACCCAGGACCTCGGCATCGACATCTTCCTGCCCAACTACCAAGAGGGCGAAGTGCTGACCGGTCTCGACGACCCGGAGGCGATTGCCGCGGCGTTGGCCAAGTTGTACCCGCATGCGCTGATCATGTTGAAGCTCGATGCCGACGGCGCGCTGGTCTACGACAAGGGCGTCGCCACCCACATCCCGCCGGCGACCAACAACCTGGTCGACGCAACGGGCGCCGGCGACTCGTTTGCCGGGGCGTTCCTGGCCCGCTACCTCGGCGGTACATCGGCCATCGAGTCGGCTCGGTTCGCCACCATCATCTCCGCATGGGTGATCGAACACCTCGGGGCGCGACCGGAGCCCGACGCCCGCATGCGCGGCGTTCTGCAGGCTGGCAGGCTAGAGCCATGACGACGATGACCGATCGATTCCGTACTCTGCACGCCGGTGGCATCTTCGTGATGCCGAACCCCTACGACCTCGGGTCCGCCCGCCTGCTGGCCGCCCTCGGGTTCTCCGCGTTGGCCTCGACCAGTTCCGGCTTTGCGGCGACGCTCGGGCGCCTCGACATGACGGTCAACCGCGACGAGTTGCTCGATCACATCCGCCCGCTTGCGGCGGCCACCGATCTGCCGCTCAACGTGGACTCGGAGCGCTGCTACGCCGACGATCTGCCCGGTGTCACCGAGACCGTCGAGTTGTTGGCGGATGCTGGTGCGGCCGGCTGCTCGATCGAGGATTGGAACCCGGTGACCAATTCGATCGACCCGATCGAATTGGCGGTCGAGCGCGTCGGCGCTGCGGCAGCCGGCGCCGCCAACACCGGCATCGTCTTGACAGCGCGTTGCGAGAACCATCTCCATGGCATCGATGACCTCGACGACACCATCGCCAGGCTGCAGGCGTACGTCAGCGCCGGCGCCGAGGTCGTCTACGCGCCGGGGTTGGCCGACCTCGGTCAGATCGCCAGGGTCGTCAACGAAGTCGGCGTGCCGGTGAACGTGTTGATCCTGCCGGGCGGGCCGAGCGTCGCCCAGTTGGGCGATGTCGGTGTTCGCCGCATCTCGACCGGCGGGCTGCTCTCGCGAATTGCCAATGGCGCGATGGTCGCCGCTGCCGAGCGGCTGCGCGACGACGGGGTCGTCAACACCACCGAGCCGTTCCTCTCGCGAACCCTCGCGGCTCAGGCGCTGCGCGACTGACCTGGCTGGGCCTGAGCCGGCGGCGGGGTGTCGCTGACCAGCGGGTGCTGGATCGTCACCCGGTAGTGCACCCCCAGTGGTAGGTCGTTGGAGTGGCAGGTGAAGCTGAGGTAGGGCCAACCCATGCCCGGCGATTGCTCGGATTCGACGAGCCGCACGGCGACATCGGCGATCCCGTACGTCGTGCGCATCTGGGTTCGGCCGTCGACGACGACCTGGGTCAGCGTGGCCTCGGCGACGGCGATGGCGCCCTCGAGCATGATCCCGAACGCCTCGGGCACGTAGAACCCGATCGGCGCGCCGGGTTGCTCGGCCGTCGTACGCACGACGATGCCGCGTTGCGCAGCCGGTGCGACTGCGACCACCCCGCTGAACACGATGACCCTGACGCGCTTGCCGTCGACATCGCGGACGAGGTGCTGCAGCGTCGGTTGGGGCGCGGCATTCTGCAACGCGTAGTCCATGGTCGACCTCCTGGCACCCGACTGTAGACGCAGCATTGCCCCGATCAGCGGAAGTCGCGACTGGCCGTCGATGCCGGGACGGGCAGCAATGTCAGCTCATCGGCGACGATGTTGATCACCCCCTCGGCACGCTCCAGACGGCCGCGGATCAGCAACGCCGGCGCACTGCGGGCGATGGTGCGATAGCGGGCCCAACACCCTTTCGACACGACGATGTTGATCAGCCCGGTCTCGTCCTCGAGGTTCATGAAGGTGACCCCTTGGGCTGTCATCGGCCGTTGGCGATGGGTGACGATCCCGGCGACCAGCACCTTGGCCTTCGGTTCGCAGTCCCACAGCCCCCGTGCCGTGACGACGCCACGCTTGTGCAACTCGTCGCGCAGGAACTGGGTGGGATGGCCGTGGGGCGCGACCCCGGTGGCCCACAGATCGGCGACGACGGTCTCCATCGGGTCCATGCCCGGCAACCGCGGCGAGCGCTGCCCGGTGATGATGCCTTCCAGGCGATCCGACCGCGACTGCACGGCCCCACCCACCGCCCACAGCGCCTCGCGACGCTCCAGCGCGAAGCACTGCTCGAACATCCCCGCGGTCGCCATCGCCTCGAGTTGTTGCAATTGCAACTGTGACGATGAAGTGGGGGCTACTCGACGCACGAGGTCCTCCAGCGATTCGTACGGCCGGCCGGTGTCGATCGCCGTGGCCAGATCGCTGCCGACACCGCGAACCGAGCCGATCCCCATGCGAACCGCGACATCGCCGACGGACTCAGAGCACGGTTCCAACGTCGCCGCTGCACGCGACGCATTGAGGTCGGGCGAGCGCACGATCACGCCATGGCGCGTTGCATCCTGGGCCAGCGAGTGCGGGCTCCAGAACCCCATCGGCTGGGCGTTGAGCAACGCCGCGCAGAACGCTGCAGGTT
>JANPOJ010000669.1:0-19496 GCA_031427935.1 Ilumatobacteraceae bacterium
CACGCCCGTTGGAGTCAGCGCCAGGCCGTGTGGGTCGAGGCGGGGGAAGCGCTCTTCCTGGTAGCCATCGGCGTTGAGCCGCTGACGGAAGTAGCCCTCGGCGTAGAGCAGCCCGATGGCCACGAGCGGCAGCCCGAGGTCGGAGGCCGCCTTCAGGTGGTCGCCGGCAAGGATGCCGAGCCCCCCCGAGTACTGCGGCAGGGTCTCGGTCAGCCCGAACTCGGGCGAGAAGTAGGCGACGAGCTGCAGCGGGCTGTCGGGTCGCCCCTGGAACCAGCGTGGCTCGGTGGTGGCCTGGGCCAGCCGGTCGGCCGCTGCATCGGTGAGCGCCACGATCTCGGGATCCGCCGACAATTCGGCCCACCGCCCGGCGGTGATGCCGGCGATCAGGCGCAGCGGATCGTGGCCGCTCGATACCCACAGCGGCGGATCGAGCTGGGTGAACAAGGCCTGGGTCTGGCGGTCCCATGTCCAGCGGATGTTGTTTGCCAGCGAACCCAGCGCAGCGAGGCGAGGTGGGATCGCCGGGACGACGTTGAACTGACGGACAGCACGCATTCCGGGAGTTTAGTCGGGCCGGGTCCGAGGCCCATCGGCCGCTGACCTCAGCCGCGTTTGGCCTTGCCGTACACGCCGAGGGTGGTCGCCGCGATCGCGTCCCAGGTGTAGCGGCCGGCCAGCAGCGACGCCGCCTTGGTGCGCATGCCATCGGCCACATCGGGGTGGTTCAACACCTCGGCGATGCAGTTGGCCAGGGCCACGTGGTTGCCGGGCTCGAACAGCACCCCGGCACCGGTGCCCTCGACGATCTCGGCCAGACCACCCGTGCGAGCGACGATGGTCGGCGCGCCGGCCGCCATGCCCTCGAGCGCGACGATTCCGAACGGTTCGTACAGCGACGGGATCACGACGCAGCTGGTGCGCTGCAGCAGGCTCTTCAGCTCGTCGTCCGGCACGAAACCGGCGAGCTGAACGAGGTCGCCGACGCCCTCCATGTCGATCTGGGTCTGGAGCTCGGCGAGGTAGCTGCCGCGGCCGGCGATCACGCAACGGATGCCAGGGAAGCGGTGCCGGAGGTGACCGATCGCTCTGGTCAGCACCTGGAAGCCCTTCTCGTACTGGATGCGTCCCCAGGCGACGACCAGCTGCTCGCTGCGATCGTGGTGCGCGGTGCTCGGTGAGAGCCATTGGCCGATGTCGATGCCGTTCGGCACCAGGTTGACCTTCTCCGACGGAAGCTCGAACCCGTCGGTGACCTCGCGGACCATGAATCGAGAACAGGCGATCACCTGCTGGGCCTGGAACGTCAACCACCACTCGACGGCGTTGATCGCGGCGGGGGTGCCCTGGGGCACGTATCCGCCATGGCGGCCGCGCTCGGTGGCGTGGATCGTGGCGACAAGCGGGGCACCCCACAAGGCCCGCAGGGTGTCGGCCGACCAGGCGACCAGCCAGTCGTGAGCGTGGATCACCTGGGGCCGCCAGGCACCGAGCCGCGAGGCCAGTTGCGTGAGGTGGTGGTTCGCCGATGCCATGCGGGCAACGAGGTAGTCGTCGGGGAGCCACGGCAGGTCGGCGTTGGCCCGCAGCACGCGCACGCCCTCGATCATCTCGTCGTCGCCGACCTTCGGATGATCCAGGCTGAAGACCACCACATCGTGACCCGAGCGTGCCATGGCCCTGGCCAGACCGTCGACGTGAGCGGCGATGCCCCCGACGACACGCGGCGGGTATTCCCACGACAACATCAGGATGCGCATCAGTGGTTGACCGTAGTCGCCGGTGCCGTCACGTACGCTTCCGTCGTGCTGCTCGGCGAACACGATCTCCACTTCTTCGGCGAAGGTACGCACCGACGCCTGTGGGAGTGGCTCGGCGCCCATCCGTTGGCGACCGGCGGTGTGCGGTTCGCGGTGTGGGCGCCGAATGCCAAGTCGGTGCGCGTCGTCGGTGATTGGGACGGCTGGGTCGACGGCGACGTGTTGACGCCGCAGGGCAAGTCCGGTGTGTGGGCGGGCATCGCCAAGTCGGCGGCAGTCGGGTATCGCTACAAGTTCGCCGTCGAATCGGCAAACGGCAGTGTGATGATGAAGGCCGATCCGATGGCTTTCGAGACCGAATGCCCGCCGGCAACCGCCAGCGTGGTGGCGGCACCGAGCACCCACACCTGGACCGACGAGTCATGGATGTCGACGCGTGGTCACGGCCCGGGTCAACCGTTGCGGATCTACGAGATGCACCTCGCTTCGTGGCGTCACGGCGTGTCGTCGTACCGCGAGTTGGCCCACCAGGTTGCCGACCACGTCGGTGCCATGGGATTCACCCACGTCGAGTTGCTGCCGGTCGCCGAGCATCCCTTCGGCGGTTCCTGGGGCTATCAGGTCACCGGGTACTACGCACCGACGGCGCGGTTCGGTACCCCCGACGACTTCCGGGCGTTCGTCGACGAGTTGCACCAGCGCGGCATCGGCGTGATCCTCGACTGGGTTCCGGCCCACTTCCCACGCGACGAGTGGAGCCTGGCGCGGTTCGACGGCACCAAGCTCTACGAACACTCCGACCCGCGCCAGGGCGAGCACCCCGATTGGGGCACGCTGGTGTTCAACTACGGCCGTCACGAGGTGCGCAACTTCTTGATCGCCAACGCCCTCTATTGGCTGGAGGAGTTCCACATCGACGGCTTGCGGGTCGACGCTGTGGCCAGCATGTTGTATCTCGACTACTCGCGTGGTCCGGGTGGATGGGTACCGAACAAGTTCGGTGGGCGAGAGAACCTCGATGCGATCGACTTCCTTCGCCAACTGAACGCAACGATCACCGACGAT
The DNA here is from genome assembly GCA_031427935.1 of Ilumatobacteraceae bacterium. Lineage (GTDB taxonomy): Bacteria > Actinomycetota > Acidimicrobiia > Acidimicrobiales > Ilumatobacteraceae > JAENVT01. Next base: position 2,826 of record JANPOJ010000669.1, read on the forward strand.
GTGCCGTCGGCGATGATGATCGCCGAAGAGAGCACGGCATGGCCGAAGGTGACGCACGCCATCGACCACGGTGGGCTCGGGTTCACCCACAAGTGGAACCTCGGGTGGATGCACGACACGTTGGGGTATGCCAGCACCGACCCGGTGCACCGCCGCTGGCACCACCGCGAGATGTCGTTCGGTCTGTTGTACGCGTTCAGCGAACGCTTCGTCCTGCCCATCAGCCACGACGAGGTCGTGCACGGCAAAGGCAGCCTGCTGGCCAAGATGCCCGGCGACGATTGGCAGAAGTTCGCCAACCTCCGGGCGATGTTCACCTGGATGTGGGCGATGCCCGGTGCCCCACTCGTGTTCATGGGTGCAGAGCTCGCCCCGTGGACCGAGTGGAACGACGCCGGCGGTCTGCCGTGGCACCTGCTCGATCACGCCCCGCACCGCGGCGTGCGCGATCTGCTGACCGACCTGAATCGAGTTGCCACGCAATGGAGATCGCTATGGGAGCGGGATCACGAGCCGACTGGTTTCCAGTGGCTCGACGCTGACGACGCGCTCCACTCGGCGTTCGCGTTCCTACGTTGGGGGTATGCGGGCAGCCAGGCCGTCGCATGCGTTGCCAACTTCACCCCGGTGCCGCGCCCCGGGCACCGCGTCGGGTTGCCATGGCCCGGCGAGTGGCAGGTGTTGCTCGACTCCGACAGTGGCCAGTTCGGCGGCTCCGGGTATCGCGGCGAGGTCGCCACGGTCTCATCGACCACCGGGGAGACGTGGCAAGGTCAGCCATCGTCGGCGGTGTTCGACCTGCCACCACTGGGCGTTGTGCTGCTCGGGGCGACTCGCCCGTGATTGGAGCGCGTTGACAGCAGCACTGCGCGATCCACGCATGCGCCCCGTCATCATCGCCAGCATCACCCTCGGTCTCGCAGTGGGCGTGTTCTCGGTCGCCTTCGGTGTCGGTGCAGTCAGCGCCGGTGCGTCCGTCGCCCAGGCCTGCGTGATGTCGCTGCTCGTGTTCACGGGCGCCACGCAGTTCTCGGCGGTCAGCGTGATCGGCGCTGGCGGCTCGACGTCGGCTGCGCTGGGCGGCGCGCTGCTGTTGGCGGCGCGCAACGGTGTCTACGGGTTGACGATGTCGCGTCGGCTCTCGGGCCCGCTGGGGCGACGGCTGATCGCCGCTCAGTTGACCCTCGACGAATCGACGGCGATGTCGGCCGCGCAGTCCGACCCCGACGCGCAACGAACCGCGTTCTGGATCACGGGGATCAGCATCTACGTCTTCTGGAACCTCGGTACGTTGATCGGCGCGCTGGCCGGCTCGGCGATCGATCCACAGAAGTTCGGGCTCGATGCGGCGTTCCCCGCCGCGTTCGTCGCGATGGTGTGGCCGTTGTTGCACAACGCCCGTGGCCGGTTGGCGGCCGGGCTGGGCGCTGTGATCTGTGTGGTCTTGATTCCGTTCGTGCCGGTCGGGATCCCGATCCTGTGCGCCGCGTTGGCGGTACTGGTCGGTGTGCCGCGATGACGTGGACACTGGTGTTCCTGCTGGCGGTGGGCTCGTACTTCTTCAAGGTCCTCGGTCTGGTCGTGATCGGTGATCGCCCCTTGCCACCGGTTCTCGAGCGATGCTTGGCGCTGATCCCCGCCGCGCTGATTCCCGCGCTGATCTTCAAGGACACGTTCAGCATCGGTCAGCACCTGCAACTCGATGCCCGCGCTGCGGGTGTAGGGGCGGCGGTGATCGCCGCATGGCGGCGCGTGCCGCTGATCCTGGTGATCGTGATCGGCGCAGTCGTCACCGCGGTCGTGCGCGGGGTGGGTTAGCTCACTTCTGCGCGCTGCTCGACGATCGTCTTCAGCCCGCGAAGGTTTCGTTTCCAGATCGTCCGCAGCACGACCTTGCCCCCGACCAGTGCGCCGACCGGGCCGCCCAGCCACCAAGGGAACGTCAGCGATTCCTCCCAGCTGAATCGGGTGCGGCGACCGAAGTCGATCGGTGTCAGCGAGAACCTGCCCGTGCCGGTGACCATGCCGATGTGACGCACCCCCATGGTCGAGTCGGGGACCCATTCGGTGATCTCCATGTGGTCGACGAGCTTGAAGGGCCCAACTTTGGTATCGCACAAGAACTGGGTGCCGACGCCTCGAGTCTGATCTCCCTGGAATCGGATGGCCACGGCATCGTGCATCCACTCGACGTGATCTTCGACGGGTTCGACCGTCTGCCACACCTGGGCGGGCGAGGCCGAGATGTCGATGGCCACGCTGAGGCGAGACACGACGGAGCGAGTCAGGCCTTGACGGACTGGCGGCGCAGCTGGGCGGCGGCAGCCTCTGGCGGCACGATGTTGAGCATCACGCCCGTGCCCCGCTCGAACCCGGCTGTCGTGACGAGCTTCGGCCACAGGTGCACGTGCCAGTGGAAGGCACCGTTGTAGTGGTGCGGCGCCGTGTGAAAGCCGATGTTGTACGAGATGTCGCCGTGCGTGTCGCGCAGCACTTCGATCGCGTCGCGGATGGCTCGCCCGACCGACGCCAACGATGCATCGCTGGCATCGGTGAGGTGCAGTTCGTGATTGCGCGGAATGATCAGCAACTCGTACGGCGAGCCACTCCAGTACGGGCAGACGCAGACGACGTCGTCGTTGGCGAACAACACGCGCTCGCCCTCGCCGATCTCGGCCTCGATCGTCGCGCACAGGATGCAGCCACCTTCGAAGCGGCTGAACGCCCGCTGCTCTTCCAACAGCTCGCCCGGCACGAACGGCAAGCCCAGCAGCTGACCGTGGGGATGGGCGATCGATGCGCCCGCCTCGCGGCCGTGGTTGATGATCGCCTGCGTGTATCGAACGTTTGGCGTGGCCGCGTGCTCGAGGAACCGGCGCTTCAGCACCAGCATCATCTCGGCGGCATCGGCATCGTTGATCGCGTGAATTCCGGCGTTGTGATCGCGGGTCAACACGAACACTTCGTGCGTGCCACTGGCCTCGGCCTCGACGTGAACAGGGCCGCGGTGATGGACCGCGAACGGCTCGTCACCATCGAACGCCGGGTACAGGTTGGGGATGACCCGCATTCGCCACGTGCCGCCCTTGTCGACGGTCTCGAGCGCGGGCAAGGTCACCTCCTCGTTGCCAGGGCAAAAAGGGCATGGGCGATCAGGATCAGCTTCGACCTGGGCGACACGGGGTGCGAAATCGGTCGGGCGCTCCGCGCGCTCGGCCACGATCGTGACCCACCGCCCGGTGAGTGGATTGAGACGCAGTTGACTCACAGCACCGCTCAGCTTAGAAGGTTGCACCTGGTTCAGGGCGGACGGGACTGTGAATTGTGCGATACACACTGATGTGGCGTGGACTGTCGGCGGTGAATGGCGCGCCCTCTGCGTCTTCCCACCGATCGGCGAGACGAAATCCAGACGAAGCAGCCATCGCGTCGAGTTGGTCGACGGTCGCATAGCGAATTGCCCATGGTCGCATTCGAACCCCGCCCGTCTCACTGAATGAGATGTACTGACCTTGCGCAGTCTGGGCGACATCGTCGTGGGTGGTCACGCTCAGGACCACCGAGTCGGCGGTCATCGAGCGAACCTCGACCGACGAGCCCGCGTGCGGCTCGGGAACGAACGCCTCGATCACGAACGCCGCGCCCGGGGCGAGGCGCTGAGCCACTGCTGTGAAACACGCCAGCTGTCGGGATTCGCTGAGCAGGTTGAAAAAGGTGTTGAAGGCGACGAACACCAGAGCGAACGGACCGCGTGGCTGATCGTCGACCATGTCGCCGGTGCAGACAGTCACCGACCCGTGCGGATCGCGATCGGCCAGCTTGGCCAGCATCGCCGCACTGGCATCGAGCCCGACCACCGGCACCCCTCTCGCGGCCAACGGAATGGCCAGGCGGCCGGTACCGACACCCAACTCCAGCACGGGTAGCGGAGCGCATTCCCGAGCAAGATCGGCGAGCAGGGCGACGGTCGTGTCGACGTCGGTGATGTGCTGATACCAGTCGTCATAGACATCGGCGAACGCGTCGCCGTATGTCGAGTGGTCGTAGCCGTCCATCGCACCATCTTCGACCACAACCGACGTCGGCGGCCAATGGGCGGGAGGCCATTAGCCTGGCAGCCGTGCATGACGGCTACACGTACCTCGACCACGCGGCGACGACGCCGATGCGTGCCGACGCGGTCGAGGCGATGCTGCCGTTCCTCAGCGAGCAGTTCGCCAACCCGTCAGGGTCGCACCGCTTCGCCCGTCAGGTGCGCAAGGCGATCGACGAGGCCCGCGACGACGTCGCCGAGGTCATCGGCTGCCAACCCGGCGAGGTGATCTTCACGAGCGGCGGCACCGAGGCCGACAACACTGCGATCTTCGGCACGCTCGATCGTTCCGGCGGCCTTGCCGTTTGCCCGGCGGTCGAGCACCACGCAGTACTTCACGCCGTCGAGGCTCGACACGGATGCATCGTCGGCGTCGACGCAACCGGTCGCGTCGATCTCGATGCATTCGCTTCGGCACGCGCGGCCCAAGCTGAGAAAGTCTCGGTGGTCAGTGTGATGGCCGTCAACAACGAGGTCGGAACGATCACCGACCTCGCTGAAGTCGCAGCGGTGGTGCGTTCCAATGCCCCCGACGCGGTGGTGCACACCGACGCGGTGCAAGCGGCCCCGTGGCTCGACCTTCGCACCATCACGCCGCATGTCGACCTGTTGTCGCTGTCGGCGCACAAGTTCGGCGGCCCGAAGGGCGTGGGAGTGCTGATTGCCCGCGGCCGCTCCGCGTTCACGCCGATGTTGATCGGCGGTGGCCAGGAGCGGGAGCGTCGCAGCGGCACCCACAACGTGGCCGGGATCATCGCCATGACCGCTGCGTTGCGCGCCACCGACACCGAGCGCGTCGACGAGAACCGGCGCATCGCCTGTCTTCGGGACGAGCTCGTCGATGGGCTGCAGGCCGAGCTCGACGATGTGCACGAGACCGTCGGCCGAGCGCACAAGGTGGCCGGCTCCGCTCACGTCTGCATCGACCGGATCGAGAACGAGGCGCTGCTGTTCCTGCTCGACGAGGCCGGGGTGTGCGCCAGTGCAGCATCGGCGTGCGCCAGCGGAGCGATGGAACCATCTCACGTGCTGGCGGCGATGGGAGTTCCGCACGAGCGCGCTCGCGGCGCGCTGCGCCTGACGCTGGGTCGCACGACGACGGGAGACGACATCGCCCGGGCGACGACGGCGATCGTCGACTCCGTGCGTCGGCTGCGCAAGGGGCGCTCGGCATGAAGGTGCTCGTCGCCCTCAGTGGCGGGGTCGATTCGTCGGTCGCTGCGGCCGAACTCATCGACGCCGGTCACCACGTCGTGGGCATCACCATGCGGCTGTGGGGAGGCGAGAGCGACACCGGGTGCTGCTCGGTCGCCGATGTCGACGATGCGCGCCGCGTTGCTCAGCAACTCGACATCGATCATCTCGTGTTCAACTTCACCGACGACTTCCAGGCGCACGTCGTTGATCCCTACGTGCAGGCACACCGCCAGGGTCTGACCCCGAACCCGTGCATCGAGTGCAACCGGCACCTGAAGTTCGACCGGCTCAGTGAGCGCGCCGATCTGCTCGGCTTCGACGCAATCGCCACCGGCCATCACGCCCGCGTGGAAGCGATCGGCGATCGCTACTTCGTGCACCGCGGCGCGGACCCGGCGAAGGATCAGAGCTACGTCGTGCACATGCTTCCTCAGCGCGAACTGCGCCGCACGATCTTCCCCGTCGGGCACCTCACCAAGGCCGAGGTACGCGATCGTGCCGCAGCTCTCGGCCTGCGAACGGCAGCGAAGCCCGACAGCCAGGACGTGTGCTTCATCACCCAGACCGGTGGACGCGAGACCTTTCTCGGCGCGCGCATCCCCTTCAGGAGGGGAACCGTCGTCGACGCCGCCGGTGCCGTGTTGGGCGAGGTGCCGGCGATCGAGATGGTCACCTTGGGGCAACGCCGCGGGATCGGGTTGCCGGGTGGCGGGCCGAAGCGGTACGTCACGGGGATCGACCAGGCGACGTCGACCGTCGTCGTCGGCGACGAGGCAGATCTCGATGTCGCCGAGTTGACGGTGGGCGACGTCGTGTGGGCCGACGTGCCGCATTCCGGCGAGGTCATGGTGCAATGCAGCGCCCATGGCGTTGCCGTCCCAGCGGTGCTCCAGCACGAAACCGTGCGCTGGCACAGCCCACAACGGCGCGTGGCGCCGGGCCAGAGCGTCGTCTTCTTCGATCTCGCCAATCAGTACGTCATCGGTGGCGGCATCGCCCGGTAGTTGTATCCGGCCGTCAGGTCGGTGACAGTCGGGAGTACAGCGATAGTGCACCCGGGCGAGGGCCCTGGAGACGAACTGGGCAGCCCCAAAACGGTACGTATGGTTCTGGGGCTGCCCAGTTCATCGACGCTGATACTGAGCGGGCCTGTCAGTTGAACCCGTCGCGCGCGGCCCGCAAGACGGCCCCGGGCCGGCTGGGCGAGACGATGAACGATTGCACGTGCAGCGCCTTGCCGCGCGGCGAATCCTTGGTCGGCGCCAACAGCGCGGTCACCATCGAATGCATCCTCACCTCGACCGCGTGGCCTGCGGCCGGTCCGGTGAAGTCGGCGGCCTCGGTGCCCGCCGGCGCGAGCTCGAGCCCGACCACCTGGGGGCGCGGCACCATCAACGTCTCGGCCAGCACGACCTGATCGTGCACGACCACGCCGGCCGGTACGAGCACGATCCACCGCCGCGACAACGTGTGGAACCGCGGCAGCAGCAGCCACGTCAGCAGTACGCCCAACACCGCACCGACCGCACCGAGCACCCACTGGTGCGATGCGAGCAGCAACGGTGCTGCGACGACCGCGGTGGTCCAAATCAGCCCGGCCACAGCGACCGGTGGCAGGAAGGCTGCGGGCGGGCGGAGCAGGAACCGCTGCTCGTCGCCGTAGGCCGAGGCCTGCGCGCAGCGCTGACCGAACTCCGCGCCGCCGATCAACAGCCCGGCAATCAGAGTACAGGCGACGAACGCTGCGCCCGGTGCGGGTGCGGCTCCACCGATCCAGCTGACGGCCGCCGCACCGCAGGCCAGCGCGTTCACCATGCGGATGATCGTGAGGCCGAACGTCGACGGCACGACCAGCGCGACGACACCGATTCCCCACGCCAGCCAGCCGACGACGGCTACCACGGCACGCACGGCGGACGATCGACCGTCGAGCGCGTCGCCGATCGACCACGCACCGACGATGCCGACCGCGAGCCAGGCGGCCCGCGGCCCCCACGTGCCGGTCAGCGCCGCGATGAGACCTGATCCGCCAGCATTCATGGCCCAAGACTTGCTGATTGGGGCATCGTTTGGCCAGTGAGCGCGATGATGGGTTCGGCTCGTGTGCCGGCCATCGCAAGTGGAACGATGTCGCCCAGGGAGTGAACCGGGGTGAATCGTGCACAGCTACCAAGTGGCATCGCCACAGGGATCGGCAGCCTTCCTCACCGCGACGCTGCTGCGGCGGCCGACTTCGTCCTGAGCACGCTGGAGCTGCCGGCGATTCCGACCCTTCCGAGACGGTCTCCTGCCGAAGGGATGATCCCGCAGGGCCTGGTCGGGTTGGCGGGGATCACCGTTGGTCAATACGGCAGCATCGCCTTCGATGCCGGCAGCTTCGACCCCGATGCTCCGGTCGTCACCGATCTCCAGCACGATGCCTTCGGCGGGTGGCGGGCGTTCCTTGCCGCCGCGCAAGGTCGCCGGGCGCCCGTCAAATGGCAGTTCGTCGGGCCGGTCACGCTTGGTCTGGCCTTGGTGCGCGCCGGGCTCAGCAGCCAGGTTGCGTTCGAGGTGTCGGTACGCGCGGTCCGCTGTCGCGTCCGCCAGTTGGTCGACCACGTCGCCACGGCCCTGCCGGGCTGTCGCCAGGTGGTGTTCATCGATGAGCCGACCCTCGACGAACTGATGGGCGCCGGATTTCCGATCGCCCCCGACACCGCCATCGATCTGGTCTCCGCGGCGCTGGCAGCAATCGAGCCGGTTGCGGTCACCGGCCTGCACGTCTGCGCGACCGCCGACATCGCCTCACTCGTGTCCATCGGGCCCGACGTGTTGTCGGTGCCTGTCGACCTCCGGCTGCTCGACTCGGCCGGCTACCTCGCCAGGTTCATCAGCGACGGTGGCACGATCGCGTGGGGGGCCGTGCCGACCGAGGGTCCCATCGCGACGTCGGCGGAGCGGCCGTGGCGCAAGCTGAGTGAGCTGTGGTGCGAGCTCGTGCAGCGTGGCGCCGACCCGGCGCAGCTTCGAACGCAATCGATCATCACGCCTGAATGCGGCCTCGCCACGCACACCCCTGCGGTCGCCGAACGTGTGCACCGACTGGCCGCTGATATCAGCGAGCGGGTGAGGGATCAGGCCAGTGCGACGCGCTTCTCACTCGGTGCGTAGCTGCTTACACTCGCACGCATGACCGAGCCTGCCGACCTTGCTGCGCGCGCCGCGGGCCTCCGTCGGCAGATCGCGTATCACAACGAGCGCTATCACACCCTCGACAGCCCCGAGATCGCCGATGCCGACTACGACTTGCTCGTTCGTGAGCTGCTGAGCCTGGAGCGCGAGCATCCCGAACTGGCATCGGCCGACTCGCCCACGACCCAGGTTGGCGCAGCCCCATTGTCGGCAACGTTCGCACCCGTCGTGCACCGGGTGGCGATGACCAGCCTCGACAACGCGATGGACGAGGCGGAGCTGGCGCAATGGGGCGACCGCGTCGCACGGGGGCTTGCCGGTGCACCAGCGACCTTCGTGTGCGAGCTGAAGATCGATGGGTTGGCGATGAGCCTGCGCTACGAGCGCGGTCAGTTCGTGCAGGCTGCAACGCGCGGTGACGGCCGCGTTGGTGAGGACGTGACCGCCAACGTGGCGACCATCGCTGCGCTGCCCAAGCGGCTCCCGAAAGGTGCTCCGGATGTGGTCGAGGTGCGCGGTGAGGTCTACATGCCGATCGCCAGCTTCGAGGCGCTCAACGAGCGTGCTGCTGCCGCAGGGCAGCCTCGCTTCGCCAACCCCCGCAATGCCGGGGCCGGCAGCCTGCGACAGAAGGATCCGCGGGTCACGGCCAGCCGGGAGCTCAGCTTCTGGTGCTACCAACTGGGCGAAGTGGTCGGTGGACCGGAGTTCGCCAGCCATCACGAGACGCTGGAGTTCCTCGGGAGTCTCGGCTTCCCGGTGAACCCCGAAGTCCGGATGGTCGACGATCTCGCCGGTGTCTACGCGTTTGCCGCACATTGGCAGGAGCATCGCCACGACCTGCCCTACGAGATCGACGGGGCCGTCGCCAAGGTCGATCAGCTGGCGCTGCGTGAGCTTCTCGGGTTCACGTCGCGCGCACCCCGTTGGGCGATCGCCTTCAAGTTCCCGCCGGAGGAGCGCACGACGCTGCTGCGCGACATCCAGGTTTCGGTCGGACGCACCGGGCGCACCACGCCATTTGCGGTTCTGGACCCGGTGTTCGTCGGCGGCTCGACCGTCCGCATGGCCACGCTGCACAACGAGGACCAGGTTCGTGCCAAGGACGTGCGGCCCGGTGACACGGTGATCGTGCGCAAGGCCGGCGACGTGATCCCCGAGGTGGTCGGGCCGATCCTGTCGCTGCGCCCGAAGGGCAGCGAGCCATGGCAGTTCCCGAAGATCTGCCCGTGTTCGTTGGCGACGGAACTGGTGCGACTCGAGGGAGAAGCAGATACGCGCTGCGTCGAGCCGGCGTGCCCCTACCAACGCGACCAGCGGGTGATCTACTTCGCGTCACGCGGTGCGATGGACATCGAAGGGCTGGGGGAGCGCACGGTCTTCCAACTCAGCGACGCTGGGCTGATCAGCGATCCCGCCGACATCTACTCGCTGACGGCGGAGCAGTTGCTGGGCCTCGAAGGTTTCGCGGCGATCAGCGCTGACAAGCTGCTGGCCGCGATCGAGGGTTCGAAGACTCGGCCATTGCCCAAGTTGCTGACCGCACTGGGGATCAAGGGTCTCGGTCCATCGGCGAGCGAGGCGTTGAGCCTTGCCTTCGGGACCCTGGGCTCGATCCTGGCTGCCGATGAGGCGACCCTGGCGACGACCGACGGCGTCGGCCCGGTGATCGCCGGCTCGATCTGTCGGTGGTACGCCATCGACGTCAACCGGGCCTTCGTCGACAAGCTGCGACGCGCCGGTGTCGAGTTCGGCAAGGTCGAGGTCAGCCGGCTTGCTCCGGTGTTGGCGGGCAAGGCTGTTGTCGTGACGGGAACGCTGGAGCGCTATTCACGCGAAGAGGCCGAAGCGGCGATCAAGGCGCGCGGCGGCAAGAGCCCCGGCAGCGTCAGCGCCAAGACCTTTGCAGTCGTGGTGGGGGAGTCGCCGGGTGCGAGCAAGATCACCAAGGCACAGGATCTGGGACTGCCGATCCTCGACGACGACAGCTTCGACCACCTGCTGGCCACCGGCGAACTACCGGGTTAGAAGACCGAGAACGTCCAGGTGTACGACTGCGACTTCTGCCTCGACTCGAGCACCTTCCAGTAGATCACGGTCGCCGTGTGCGTTCCCTGGACGAACGATTCGATCTTGGCCCCTTCGACCGGGACGAACGTGAGGGTGGCGTTGCCCCGCTCGTAGATGGTCGTCGGAGGGAGCGTGACCTGCTGCCCGCCGGGACCTGCTTTGAGGTCGTTCGGGTCGACGGTCTCCAACTCGACGTCGTCGATCACCAGCACCCCGGTGTAGCCAGGTAGGAGATCGACGAACACCGCGGTTTGCGCCGGCACCCTCACCGCGCCACGGACCGGTTCGATGTTCTCGATGGTGGCCGGGAGCGCCAGCGCGGCGCGGCCGGTGACCGATGACTGAAAGCCGAGGATCACCATCACGATCCCTGCGGCGATCACCAGGCTGACCACCAGGAGCCTCTGCTGGTTGGTGTCGAGGTGCGGCCGATTCATGCTCACCATTCTTCCGTCGCCGCAGCGATTTCGCACATGAACGCTCTCTGCGCCCGTGTCGCGGTAGCGTTCAGTACCCCATGACATTGATGGATACACAGTTCAACGGTCGGGTCGTGGCGGGTCGCTACAAACTCGGGCCTCGCCGCGGCAGTGGTGTCGACGCGGCTGTTTTCGATGCCTTTGACCTGGTCGAACAGTGCGTCGTGGCGATCAAGGTGGTCCATCCCGATCTCAGCTCGGGCGAAGGGTTCGAGCGTGCGTTCCGCATCGCCGCCGAGCAGGGTGCGTCGATCAAGCATCCGAACATCGCCGAGATCTACGACTGGGGCGCCGACGTCTGGAACGACCGCAAGGCGATGTACGTGATCGTCGAACATCTCGGCGGTGGCAGCCTGCGCGAGTACCTCGACCGTGGTCGCACGCTGTCGCCCTCGCAAGCCCTGATGGTCGGCCTCGAAGCCTGCAAGGCGCTCGACGTCGTGCATCGTCACGGCCTCGTCCACGGCGACATTCGTCCGTCGACGTTGGTGTTCGGCGACGACCATCGCCTGCGCATCACCGATGTCGGCCTGGCCAACGTCGTGGGTGAAGCACTGTGGACCGACCGTGCGCACGTCAGCAACGCCCTGGCGATGTACGCCGCGCCGGAGTTGGCGGAGTACGGACGGCGAGGTCCGAAGGGCGATGTGTATTCGTTGTGCCTGACGATGTTGGAATCGATGTCGGGCTCGGTGCCGTTCGTTGGCGACTCGACGGTCGCCACGTTGTCGAACCGCATCGGACGGTTGATGCCGGTGTCGGCTGATCTCGGTCCGCTGGCGGCCGTGCTCGAACGCGCCGGTCGCCCGCTGCCCGACGACCGGTACTCGGCAGCCGAGTTCGGCCGAGCCCTGGTGCAGGCCGCCGAGAAGCTGCCCCGCCCTGCGCCGATCAGCCTGCCGAACTCCGGCATGTTCGGCGACTCGTCGGGCGCCATCAGTCGACCCTCACTGCCGCCGCCCGCGTCGGCCGCCATGCCGCCCGAGCCGCCGTTGCTGGTCACCACCGAATACGTCCCGACCAACGACGAGATGACGGTGCCGCGGGACCGGCCCGCCCCTGCGCCGGTCGATGTCGAACCAGATGCAGACGAGCCGCGGCGTGGTCGGCGCCGGCTCGCGTGGCTCCTGCCGCTCATGTTGCTGCTCGCTGCGGCGGCCGGTGGTGTTGCCTACATCGCCACGCAGGATCACACCCGCACCTACCAAGTGCCTCACCTTGTGGGCCTGGCAGAGGCAGAGGCGCTGAACCAGATCTCCGGGTTCGAGTGGAACACCGTCGTCACTCGTGAGGCCAGCGAGACCGTGCCGATCGGCGTCGTCATCCGCACCCAGCCGGGTGAGGCCACCTCACTGGCCCAGCGGCAGCCGTTCCAACTCATTGTCAGCACCGGTCCGGCTCCGCGACCGCTGCCCGATCTCGTCGGCCTGACACTGGAACAGGCGACCGCCAGCCTCGGACAACTCAACCTCGTTCTGCAGCAGGCCGACCCCGTGTTCGACGAGACCATCCCGGCGGGCGTCGTCGTGAGTTGGATCGTGCCCGAGCAGCCGGGCCTGAAGGCCGGTGACACGGTCACGCCGAAGACCACGGTGTCGGTCGTGCTGTCGGCCGGCCCGCAGCCGCGGGTCGTGCCCGACCTCACCGCGATGACGCCCGAGCAGGCCACCGCGACGCTCGCCGAACAGGGACTGGTGCTGCTGCAGCTCGAACCGGAGTTCAGCGATTCTGTGGCCACAGGGTTGATCATCCGCCAGGACCTGCCGGTCAACACCAAGGTCGATCCCGGCGCAGTCATCAGCGTGGTCATCTCCAAGGGCCAAGATCTCGTCGCCGTCCCGCCGCTGGCGAACCTCACGCTGCAACAAGCGACCGACACGTTGTCGAACGCGGGCCTCACCATCGGTGCGGTCACCGGCAACGTCGATGGGGTGCTCGTTGCCGCGAAGTATCAAGGCGTTGATGTGTTGCCGGCCCAGTTGCTGCCGCGCGGTTCGGCCATCGACGTCGCCTTCTTCTAGAAATTCACTCCCGTCAGGGTCGATGGCTAGCGTGCCCTCGTCTGGAGGAGGATGGCATGGGATCGCTTGACGGCCGAGTTGCAATCATCACCGGAGCCGGCCGCGGCATCGGTCGAGAGCACGCCCTGCTGTTTGCCCGCGAAGGCGCTCGGATCGTCGTCAATGATCTCGGTGGCGCCAACGACGGCACAGGCACCGACTCCACCCCGGCGCAGATGGTGGTCGAGGAGATCAAGGACCTCGGCGGTGAAGCGATCGTCAATGGCGATGACGTCGCCGATTGGCAGGGCGCGCAACGTCTGGTCAACAGTGCGATCGAGGCCTTCGGCGATCTCGACATCCTGGTCAACAACGCGGGCATCCTGCGCGACCGTGTCATCGTCAACATGACCGAAGAGGAATGGGACGCGGTGATCACCGTGCACCTGAAGGGCCACTTCGCGCCGACTCGCTGGGCTGCGGCGTACTGGCGCGAGCAGCACAAGGCCGGGCACGGCAGACCGCGCAACCTCGTGCACACGTCGAGCACCTCCGGGTTGTTCGCCAACCCTGGCCAGAGCAACTACGGCGCAGCGAAGACCGGCATCGCTACGTTCAGCCAGATCGCCGCGAAGGAGCTCATCCGTTACAACGTGAAGAGCAACACGATCGCCCCAGGGGCGCGCACACGGCTGACGTTGGCGACCCCCGGTCTCGAACAGATCATGAAGCCCGCCGAGGGCGGCTTCGATCAATGGGACCCGGCCAACATCTCACCGCTGGTCGCCTACCTGGCGACGGCCGACTGCAAGTTCACCGGCGAGACGTTCTTCGTGCAGGGTGGCAACGTCACCCTGATCGAGAGCTGGGCACGCGGTGCGTCCGTCGACCGTGACTCGATGTGGTCGGTCGACGAGTTGGCCCAGGCGCTGGCACCGTTGGCCCGTGCGTAGCGCGCCTCGACCTATTCGGTGATCTCTTTGATCTCACCGGCGATGGTCTTGGCGATGTCGTCCTGTGGCATGCCCGTCTGCATGGCCATCATCTTCATCATGTCGCCCTGGACCTTGATCTTGCCGGCCATGAAGGCTTGCATCCCGGCGGCTTGATCCTGGTCGACGAAGATCTTCTTAGCCGTGTCGTAGTCCGTGGTCAGCGTGAGGTCGGGCGTCTCCAACGCTCCGCTCTCCATCACCAGGCTGCCCGACGAGGTATCGAGGAACAGGTTCACATCGCCGTCGCCGAACGGCACGTCGGTGATCACCTGGTTCATCCGCACGCTGATGGTGATCGCGGATGCCTGGTCTGCGTACTTCTCGCGGATTGCCTTGGCAGCGTCCATCCACTCTGCTGAGAGAAAGGGGTACGGCATGAATCCTCCACATTTCGGGTTTGCACGACTCGGGTACGGCGCCGGCTCAACATAGCCGTCCATGTGTCACGTGAACAGATCGTTCAATTCTTTTCGAATCGGTGGTTCTGGCGGTAACGATGGGTCCAATGGCTCGAATCCTTGTTACAGAAGAAATTGCCGAGGGCGGTCTCGACCGCCTGCGTGCTGCGGGCCACGAGGTCGACGTGCAACTCGACCTCACGACGTTGCTCGCCAACATCCGCGGGGCGCAGGGCCTGATCATCCGATCGGCCACCCAGGTCACCGCCGAGGTCCTCGAGTACGCCGATGAGCTGTTGGTCGTCGGGCGGGCAGGCATCGGCCTCGACAACGTCGACGTCGAGGCCGCGACTCGGCGAGGTGTGATGGTCGTCAACGCACCGCAGAGCAACATCATCTCCGCAGCCGAGCACACCATGGCCTTGCTGCTCGCCCAGGCCCGCAACGTGCCACAGGCACACGCCGCACTGACAGCCGGCCGGTGGGAGCGGTCGCGGTGGGAGGGTGTCGAATTGGCCGACAAGACTCTGGCGGTCATCGGTCTCGGCCGCATCGGCAAGCTGGTCGCCGACCGCGCCAAAGCGTTCGGCATGCACGTCGTCGCCTACGACCCGTTCGTCTCCGCTGACAAGGCGCGACAGATGGGTGTGGAGCTGTTGTCGCTCGATCAGGCCGTCGCCGAGGCCGACTTCCTCACCATTCATCTCCCGAAGACGAAGGAGACCACGGGTCTGATCAACCGCGACCTGTTGATCAAGGCCAAGCCGACGATGCGCCTGATCAACGTTGCCCGCGGCGGCATCGTCGACGAGACGGAGCTGGCCGATGCGATACGCGATGGAGTCATCGCCGGTGCGGCGATCGATGTCTTCGCGACAGAACCGACGACGGAGTCACCGCTCTTCGCGCTCGAACAGGTCATCGTCACGCCGCACCTCGGCGCCTCGACGAGGGAGGCGCAGGACAAGGCCGGCGACACGATTGCCGACATGGTGCAACTGGCCCTCGCCGGCGAGTTCGTGCCCTTCGCCGTCAACGTCGATGCAGCCGAGGCCAATGAGACGATGCGCCCGTTCCTGCCGCTTGCCGAGCGTCTCGGCCGGCTGTTCGCCTCGCTGGTCGGCGGTGCACCGAAGCAGATCGAAGTGTGCACCGAGGGCGACATCGCCGGCTACGACACTCGAATCCTCACGCTTGCCGCCTCGAAGGGCTTCTTCGGTTCGGTCACCGACGAGCCCGTCACCTACGTGAACGCGCCGCAGCTCGCGAAGGAACACGGTGTCGAGATCCGCGAGACCAATTGCGCGACCTCAGCCGACTTCGTCAACCTGATCACCCTGCGCGGCGGCACCCGCTCGTTGTCGGGCACCCTCGTCGGTCGCCGCGGCGAGCAGCGCATCGTCATGATCGACGAGCACTCCGTCGATGTGCCGCCCGCCGAGCACATGCTGATGGTCAAGAACGACGACCGTCCCGGTGTGATCGGCATCGTCGGCACGTTGCTCGGCAACGCCGGCGTGAACATCGCCGACATGGACGTGGGTGCTGCAGCCGACGGTGGAACCGCAGTCATGCTGATCGCCACCTCGGGTGAGGTCAGTCACGATGTGCTGGCGCAGCTTCGCGAGGCACCCGGGATCATTTCCGTCGATGCGTTGACGTGTTGATCAGGGCCTGACACAACGCCGGATCGCGTCGCGGGTGGCGACAGCTTCCCGGCAGGCGGCGTCGGCGAAATCGCTGCCGCTGGACGCATACAGGATCGCTCTCGACGAGTTGATGACCATCCCGAATCCGTCGGCCGTCGTGCCGGCGGCGACGGTGGCAGCGATGTCGCCGCCCTGTGCGCCGACGCCGGGGACCAGGATCGGCATCTCGCCGACGATCTTGCGAACGGTGCCCAGCTCATCGGGAAAAGTCGCGCCGACGACGAGCCCGCATTCACCGATCTTGCTCCACTCCAGCGCGGCTCGCCGGGCGACGTGCGCGTACAACGGCTCACCATCGATGTCGAGCGATTGGAAGTCGCCGCCGCCGGGGTTCGATGTGCGGCACAGCACGAAGACGCCATGGTCGCGGTAGGCCAGGTACGGCTCGATGGAATCCGTGCCGAGGTAGGGGTTCACCGTGACGGCGTCGGCGCCGTAGCGATCGAATGCCTCATGCGCGTACTGCTGAGCTGTGGGGCCGATGTCGCCACGCTTGGCGTCGAGGATCAACAGCACATCCGGGTACGTGTCGTGGATGTAGTGACACAACTGCTCC
>JANPOJ010000670.1:0-3450 GCA_031427935.1 Ilumatobacteraceae bacterium
GATCGAGTTCTACTTCGATCCGATGTGTCCGTGGGCCTACCAGACCTCGTTGTGGATCCGCGATGTGCGCGCCCAGATCGGGGTGGAGATCGACTGGCGCTTCTTCTCGCTGGAGGAGATCAATCGACCTGAGGGCAAGCGGCACCCCTGGGAGCGGCCACTCGCTTACGGCTGGACGCCGATGCGGGTCGGCGCCTGGCTGCGACGCCTCGACATGGGGATGTGCGATCGATGGTACGAGGCATGCGGGCGCGCCCTGCACGTCGATGGCCGGCGCTTCTACGATCGCGAGGTCGCCCTCGATCTGCTCTCGTCGATCGGTGCACCGCCGACCTCGTGGGACGATGCCCTTGCCGACCCGACCACGCACGACGATGTGCGCAACGATCACGATCACGCGGTGTCGACCTATGGCGCGTTCGGTGTGCCGATCATCGTGTTGCCCAACGCTCGCGCCATCTTCGGCCCCGTGGTCGTACCCGCGCCCACGGGCGCGCCGGCGCTCGCCCTGTGGGACCTGTGCACCAAGTACTCCGAGATCGGTGGCCTGTTCGAGATCAAGACCCCGAAGACCACCGACGATCTGCGCATGATCGCCCGCCGGTTCGAGCCGTACCTCGGGGCGCGCCAGTGGGCCACCATCGAGAACCCCGCATCGTGAGGACCCCGTGACTTCCACCGAATCGATTCCGGTCGACAGCATCGACAAGCTCGAGGCAACCTGGCGCTCGCTCTCGGCACTTGGCGGCAAGCTCGACGAGCGACAATGGAAGTCACCCACGGATCTGCCGGGCTGGACGGTGCAAGACAACCTCGCTCACCTCGTCGGCATCGAACGGAGCTTGCAGGGTCTGCCCGGCGCACCGACGGCCCTCGGAATGGGCGACCACGTGAAGAACCCGATCGGCCAGTTCAACGAGTCCGAGGTCGAGGCCCGTCGTGGGCTTTCAGGCGCCGACGTCCTTGCCGAATGGAACTCGCTCGTCGATCTGCGGCTCGCCACGTTGCGCTCTGCCGACGACGCATACTTCGCCCAGCCGATGGCTACCCCGACCGGTCCGGGAACCATGGCCGACTTCTTGCACATCCGGGTGCTCGACTGTTGGATTCACGAACAAGACATGCGGCGCGCTGTCGGCATGGCGGGCCATCTCGATGGGCCCGCTGCGGAGCACACTGTCGATCGCTTGCTGCGCACCATCCCGATCGTGGTTGGCAAGCGCGCCGCGACGCCCGAAGGTGGCGCCGTGGTGATCAACCTCACTGGCGGGGTGCAGCGGCACGTCGTCTGCGAGGTCAACGGCGGCCGAGCCGCAATCGTCACTGCTTCCGCGGCCGACCCGTTGGCGACGATCACACTCGACGCGGAGGCGTTCGTCGTGCTGGCAACCGGACGGCGAACGGCAGCGAGCCTCGCCGATCGCATCGCCTTGTCAGGTGACGTGGCCCTCGCTCAGCGAGTGGTCGACAACCTCAACATGATGATCTGAACCCGTCCGGCCTCGGAGCCGGCGGCCGCTGGGACCGCGGGATCGAGGGAAGTGCGAACTTTCGAAGCAGGACGTCTGCGTTGAAAGTGCGCACTTCACCTGCACGCCGACGTCAGGAAACGTCGGGATCCGTGGCCGGGGGGCCGACAGCGCCGATTGCCTCGAAGTATGCGTGATGGGCGTCGACCACATTGACGACGTCGACGTCGTCGATGATCACGATGCCGTTGCGTTCCGCCTCGCCGAGCAAGAAGCCCGTGAGGGTGTCTTCGCTGACGACGACGGGCGTGGAGATGTCTTGTCGGCGGTCGACCACGTTCGACGGTTGCAGACCCTTGGCGTGGAGCCATCGCATGTGGAAGGTCAGCAATTGCTCGAGCTCGTCGGGCGTCAAGCGGGACTGCGTCTCGACGGGCAGGTACTCGGCGACGAACTCCATTGCCTCGTCGACCACGTACACCGACCGAGGCGCAACGGAATCGAGCCGACGGGCCTCGCGGCCGACGACGACCGCAGCGATCACAAAGGTGCACACCGCCGCGAGCACGATGAGGACGAACGTGATGGCAGGCATCCGGGCGTCACCCTAGCGAGCAGGTACGCGACGTGGCCGAAGAACCGTTGGCGCCGAGGCATCGGTGGACAGCTCGGCGCCAACGGCGCTTTCAGAACAGGTACCCGACGACGTCAATCACGAAGTGCGTCGAGTTAGCGCCACCTTGCACCTTCACCTGGCCGGCCGCATCGACAGCGACCTGGGTGGTGACCGCCAGGTTCTGGTTGTTGCCTGCCCAGTTGATGCTGCTGGTCGCCGGCGCAGTGACGAGGTCCGCGCTGTACAGCTTCAAGAAGCCGCCCGGCCCGACCGTCTCGGTGACGGTCAAGGTGACGATCGCGCCGGTCGCGCCCGGTGGCACGGCGAGGACGCTGGCGTTGAGGCTGTTCTTCCCGGTGGCCAAGCTGACGGTCCGCGTCTCCAAGGCCACGATCTTGGGTCCGACGTTGTCGCGCGAGTCGTAGGCACGCAGCGGAACCGGCAGGAGATGGGCCTCACCGGCCGGCGGTGCCCCCTTCGACAACTGGCCACGAATTGCACCTAGCGGAAAGTCGGACGTGTGCACGTTCACGTAGAAGTTCGCCGGAGTCGTCATGATCTCGGTAGCAAGCGCCGGATCGACGGCGGCACAGCCGCTGGCCGAGTTCGGCCCGAGGTCCGTGAACGGAAGAAACGGAACCACGACCACGCCGCTCGCTCCCAACGCGCCGCGATGGATGTGAGCCAACGTCGGAGTGCCGCTCAGGCCGCTGTACGACAGGTCCCAGCAGACCTCGGCTGGGGGGGTGCCGCCCTGGATGATGTCGAAGGTGACTGCTGCGGCGCCGACCGCATCGGGGTCGCCAGTTGGCGTCGCTCCGGTCAATTCGGGCGCACCGGACAATTGGGCGACGTAGGGCGTGTTGGCCGCCTGGAGGAAGTTCAGCGTTCCTCGATTGGCGCGGGCGTTGCCGAACGCGATGGTCGGGATGGCGATCGCCGCGGCGAGTCCGACTGCAGTCATGGCAGCCAGCGTTCTCTTGTGCATGGGTGTCCCCTTTGTAGGAATGCTCGTATCGTCGATTTCCGCGGCCGCTGACAAGACCTTAGGCGACCGCGCTCGGAGCACACGCGACAAAGGGCGCCGAGACCTCCCGAAGGAGGTCTCGACGCCCAAGTCGCCACTCGCTAGATCACGACTGGATCAGTACAGGTAACCGATCACGTCGATCACGAAGTGTGTTGCATTCGCACCGGCGGCGACCTTCACCGAACCGGAAGCGTCAACCGACACCTGCGTGCTGACGGCAACGTTCTGGTCGGCACCGGCCCAGTTGATGCTGCTGGTTGCCGGCTGGGTAGCGAGCCCAGCGTTGTACATCGTCAAGAAACCACCGTTGCCACCCACGCCGATTGCCGTCTCGG
>JANPOJ010000671.1:0-2405 GCA_031427935.1 Ilumatobacteraceae bacterium
TGATGGCCAACACCATGGCCCAACGCGCGCTGGGCGCCACCGACGACCGAACCGCCGCCCTGCGCGACATCGTCGCCGACCTGCTCACACTCGACCAGCCACGCACACACATCGCCGCAATGATCTCCGGACTCGACATCCACTACGGAAACGACGCCAGCCACCCGACGATCGGCCGGCGCATTCCAGACCTCGAACTCACCACCCCCAACGGGTCGACTCGGCTCTTCGAACACCTCCACCACGCCGATCCACTACTCCTCAATCTTGACCCCACCTCAGCACTCCACGCCGGGCCGTGGGGCGACCGGATACAACAGATCGACGCGACATACACCGGCACCTGGGAACTCCCCGTCCTCGGCCAAGTCGAACCCCCCTCCACCGTGCTCATCAGACCCGACGGCTACGTCGCCTGGGCCAGCAACGACACCCACAACGGACTCCACATCGCACTAGACACATGGTTCGGAGCACGACCACAGCGGACGACCACCACACAAGACCGATGAACGCGACAGCAGCACAGACCCAACGCCACTCGATCCAGTAGCACGCGACCCAGTGGCTGGCGCATCCCCGTGGCTGCCGCGCAGGTGCCCCACGGAGGACGGAATTCGGACGGACGGGACGGAAAAAGGACGGGAAACACCGGTCACTTGCGGTCACTCACGGTCAACAACGGTCACTCGAAAAGGTGGGCTGACCAGGGCCGCAACGCTGTGACCAGGGCGGGGGAACATTGACGCAAGAGGGTTCGATTCCCCCCAGCTCCACCAACACATATGCCCTGACCAGGGGATATGTCAAGAAATCGGCGGGACGAAAACCCCCAGCCCTCAGAACGCGACACCCCAGGTCAACCGCACATTCAACACTCCGGAGTTGGTTGCGTTCTACCGGTTCTCTACCGTTCGGATCACCACCGAGGTCCGGTCGAGCCTCAACGCGCGCTGGCCGAGCCGGTCGCTTAGGCGTATAGTCAGGCGGATGCCACGCTTGCAGGTGTACCTCCCAGATGACCTCTACGAAGAACTGAAGCGCCGCGATCTGCCCGCCTCGGAACTGCTCCAGATTGCCGTGCGTGCCGAACTTGAGCGGAGCGACGTTCTCGAGGCCACCGACGCCTACCTCGCCGAACTGGCCGCGGAAGTCGGCGAACCGACCGCCCGCCAACAATCTCGCGCCGACGCGATCGTGCGACGCGTCCGAGATCGTCGACTTCACCAAACCGGCTGACCTCGTGCTGAACATCGACAGTGGCGGCGTCAGCCGCCTCGCCGAACGCTCACCACGGACACTCGCGCTCATTCGCGCCCTTCGTGACGGCGGTCTCTGGCCGCCGATCGTCCCCACCGTCGTCCTCGTCGAATCGCTGCAGGGCCACAGCGGGCGAGATGCAACGACGAACAGGTTTCTCAAAACCTGCGTCATCGAAACCCTCCTCAGCGAACAGACAGCCCGTCGAGCGGCCGAACTTCGCCGACGCGCACGACATGGATCAGCAGTCGACGCGATCGTGGTCGCCCTCGCAGAACCCGGCGGAACCGTCCTCACCGGCGACAAAGCCGACATCGAAGCCCTCGCCGCCCCACGCCCACCACGTCACCGTCGAAACAATCTGAGACCCGTCCAACGAAGTCCGTGAGGGCGGCGCCGAACTCAGATCAGAGGCTCCCGGCCCAACCCAGAGCAACCGGGGGAATGCTCACATCCCCCGTACCGCCACGGCGGGGCGGCACTGACCTTGCGAGGTCCGTCAGGCAGCGAATGCGTCTGGGAACCGGAGCAAATGTTGAGCTTCGACTGTGTCGACGCGTGGCGTGCCTTCGTGGCCGTCACGAGTCGGGTTCGTTCGCGGCGGGGCTGCCGTTGTCGCAGATGCAGAATTCGTTGTCTTCGGGGTCGGCCATCAGGATCCAGGTGCTGCCGTGTTCGCTGCAGGTGCCGTCGTTGATCCGTCGGGCGCCGAGGCCGGTGAGGCGGTCAGCTTCCATCTCGATGTCGGCTGTCTCGATGTCGAGGTGCATCCGATTCTTGGTCGCTTTTGGTTCGGTCACTCGTTGGAGCAGCAGCTTCGGGCCGGTGCCTTGGCGCTGGTAGAGCGCGACGTACGCGCCGGCAGACCCGACGTTGACGTAGCCGAGGGCCTCGGACCAGAACTCGGCGAGACGGTCGGGGTCAGCTTAGTCGAGTACGAGTCCGAAGTGCGGTGCCGGGTTGTCGTTGGTCATGGCCGAGTCGCCCTTCCGTCGATGCGAGAACGTGATGTCCATTTGGTCACGCAGTTGCGCGGTCAGTAGTTGAACGTAAGCGCACCGCCTTCGGTGAACTCGAGGAGGGACGGGACGCCTTTGACTTCGGCGCCCTGTACCCATTCGGCGTTTTCGAGGCCACGACTCTTG
>JANPOJ010000672.1:0-4721 GCA_031427935.1 Ilumatobacteraceae bacterium
GTCCATGCATGCTTCGATCCAGCCCGACATGGCCCGGTGGCTAGAAGCCGTCGCTGCGGTGGGTGATGACGACGCCGACGAGTGGGGCAACCTCGCCGACCTCATACACTCGCTCGATCTCTCGGTCTTGTCGCGGCTGGCGATCGGACGCCACATTCGTACCGAGTACATGCTGCCTCCGGAGGAGGTTGGACAACGCTTCGCCGGCAGGCTGACTCGTCTGCAAGGTGCGGGGAGAGCGGAGTGTCATCGAGTCGTCGGCGGCAATGACCAACTCGCCACGAGATTGGCTGCGCGGTTGGGCGATGCGGTGCGGACTGGCGTGGTCGTGCAGTCGATCGATGCCGAGGCCGGCGTGGTTCGCTTGGCGACCGGCGAGTCTCTGAGCGTATCGACGATCGTGGCCGCGGTGCCGCTGCCGGTGCTGTCGCGGATCTGGCCGGCCATGCCGTTGGAGCTCGGTGCCGTGGGGTACGGGGTGGGCGGCAAGATCAGCGTGCAGTTCGACCGGCGGATCTGGCGCGACTACGCCAGCAATGGCGAGGTGCTGACCGAGCGGGCGTGGGGCCATCTGTGGGAGACGACCGACGATCAAGCGGGGGACCGTGGCGTGTTGACCAACCTGTTGTCGTCGCACGACGGCGCGGCGTTCGCTGCGCTGCCCGAGGCTCCCGATCGCCTGGTCGCCGAGATCGACCGCCTGTTTCCTGGTGCCAAGGGATTGGCGGGCGAGCGGGTGCACACCGACTGGACCAACGATCCGTTCAGCCTCGGCGCCTACAGCTGCTTCGGGCCCGGCCAACTGACCGCGGCGATGCCGTTGATGCACGTGCCTCACGGTCGCCTGTGGCTGGCGGGCGAGCACACCGACGAGTTCAGCGGGTTCATGGAAGGCGCCCTGCGCAGCGGCGCCCGGGTTGCCGCGACGATCTCGCGCTGACGGTTCAGAGTGGGTTCGGCGCCGGCCGCCCGACCGATGCCGCGGTCCGAATTCCACCGGTCCCGGTCGGGTCGTCGTTCGTAGACTCTGAGCGTGCAGCGATCGGAAGGGGCGGAACCAGCCGGGCGCGTCGGCTTTTCCGGCCGCTCCGGCCGCTCCGGCCACGTCGATCACTTCGATCACTTCGGCCACTTCGGGTCGGGCGAGTGGGCGATGACGACGGCCGTCGCGGCGATGTGGGGCAGTTCGTTCCTGTGGATCGCCATCGCCATCGATCACGTCGAGACCGGTGTCGTACCGCTGGGGCGATGCGTATTCGGCGCCATGGTGCTGGCGATGTTCCCGGCGGCCCGTCGCCGCATCGAGCGGCAGGATTGGGCACGATTCGTGGCGTTGTCGGCGCTGTGGATGGCCATCCCGTTTCTCCTGTATCCGATCGCCGAGAGCACCGTCAGCTCGTCGATCACCGGCATGATCAACGGCGGGCTGCCGGTGGTCAGCGCCGTCGTGACAGCCATCTGGTTGCGTCGCTCGCCGTCGGTCTTCCGCGCGGTCGCCGTGCTGGTCGGGTTCGCCGGGATCGCCGTGATCTCGATCACCTCGGTCGACGAGGGCACGTCGGCCGACGTGAAGGGGGTCGTGCTGCTGGGGATCGCACTGCTCTGCTACGCAGTGGCCGCCAACCTCGTGCGACCGATGCAACGCAAGTACGGGTCGCTGGCGCCGATGCTGTGGATGGCGATCATCGCCGCAGTGATGTCGCTGCCGTACGGCGTCGTCGGTCTGGTGCGCGGCGGGATCGACCTCGAGGCGCTCGGTGCCCTGCTGATGCTGGGGGCGATGGGCACCGGCATCGCCTTCGCCCTCTACGGCGTGTTGCTGACCAGAGCCGGCACGGTGCGCGGCATGATCGGCATCTTCTTCACGCCGATCGTCGGCACGATCCTGGGTGTGGCCGTGCGCGGCGATTCGCTGCATGCAGCCGCGGTGGTGGGCATGGGGATCGTGATCATCGGCGCCGTGATGGTCAGCCGCCCCGAGCCCGACCGACGAGTCGCGACGGTGGTCGGTGATCCACGCTCAGGGGGCGACGAGCCTGTCGCCGCACCGAGCCGGATCTCGCCCTAGCCGGCAGCCGCTTCCAGGGCCTGTGCGAGGTCGGCGACCAGATCGGCAGCGGACTCGATTCCCACCGACAGTCGCAGCAGGTTGTCGGGAACCTCCAGCGGCGATCCGGCAGCCGAGGCGTGGGTCATGTGGCCGGGATGCTCGATCAGGCTCTCCACCGCGCCCAGCGATTCGGCCAACACGAACAACTCCGTCGCCGCGGCCACCCGCAACGCAGCGTGCAGCCCCCCGCGCAGCGTGAAGCTGACCATCCCGCCAAAGTCGCGCATCTGCTTGGCCGCCGCGGCGTGGCCGGGATGATCGGGGAGTTGCGGGTACAACACCCGCTCGACAGCTGCGTGGCCGACGAGGAGATCGACCATCGATCGGGCGTTGGCGCAGTGACGCTCCATGCGCACGGCCAGCGTCTTCACGCCGCGCAGCACCAGGTAGCAGTCGAACGGCGCCGGCACCGCGCCCGCCGCGTTCTGCGTGAAGGTCAGCTGCCCGGCAAGGTCATCGTCGTCGAGGGCCAAGAACCCGCCGACCACATCGCTGTGCCCGCCGAGGTACTTCGTTGCCGAGTGCACGACCACGTCGGCCCCGAGCGACAGCGGCTGCTGCAGGAACGGCGTGGCGAAGGTGTTGTCGACACAGACCAACGCGCCATTGGCGTGGGCGATCTCGCAGATCTTCTCGATGTCGAAGCACCGCAGCAGGGGATTGGTCGGCGTCTCCAGCCACACCAACTTGGTGTCGCTCGGCCACTCCGCCGCCAACCGATCGGTGTCGATCAGGTCGACCGCCGTCCACGCCAGCCCGGTGTGCACCTTCGAGATCAGCCGGAACGTGCCGCCGTAGGCATCGTTGCCCAGCAGCACGCGGTCGCCGGGTTGCAGCAGCCGCAGCACGTTGTCCTCGGCCGCCAAGCCACTGGCGAACGCCAGTCCGTGCCGACCACCCTCCAACGACGCCACACACGCCTCGAGCGCGGCCCGCGTGGGGTTACCGCTACGCGAGTACTCGAACCCCTTGTGCCCGCCGACGCCGTCTTGGGCGAACGTTGTGCTGAGTGTGATCGGCGTGACGACCGCGCCCGTGACCGGGTCGGGCTCCTGGCCGGTGTGGACTGCACGCGTCTCGAAGCCCCACGACGACTGCTCTTCGAACTCACCCATTCGCAACCGCCTCGAAGTAGGTCAACAGATCGGTTCGGGTCAGCACGCTGAGCGGCCGCCCACCCGACAGCACCAGCAGCGCCGGCGCCTTGTCGAGCATCTCCACGGCCAGCGCCACCTTCTGCCCGACGCCGATGGTCGGCAGCTTGGGGCTCATCACCTTTTCGACGGCGGTGTCCATGACCGACGGGTCGCGGTACACCGACTCCATCAGGTCGAGCTCGTCGACCGAGCCCGACACCTCGGCGTTGGCGAACGGCGGCGTGTTCTTGCACACCGGGAGTTGGCTCACACCGTTGGCGCGCATCACCCCACCACAGCACCGGGCACTTCCTGGGCAATGCGTTCAATGCACTGCAGCGCCACAGGGGTGCGCAACGTTACCTCCAGCATGCGAATACCGCCGGCTACCAAAGCGCGCGCCAGTGGCACAGCGTGGGCCATATCGTTCAGCACAATCACCGGTATCACGGGCGCGTCGCGCATCACATCCAGTGCTGTCAGCACAGCGGGGAGATTTTTTAAAGCCATGTGCAAGCTCCTTCTTCAGCGGTCAGCGCATTGCGGCGCATGGCGGCAAATAGCTCGCGGCCCAAACCCAGGCCGTTCGATTCAGATTGGTGCAGACTCATCTTTGCCAAGGGGCGCGCGGCCCACTCTACTTCGCTCACCAGCGCTTGCAGTGTGCCTGAGTCAGCGTCTACTCGCACTACGTCGCCGCTGTGCAGCTTGGCCAGCGGGCCACCGGCCAGCGCCTCGGGGCTGACATGGATGGCAGCGGGCACCTTGCCAGACGCACCGCTCATGCGGCCATCGGTGACCAAGGCCACTTTAAAACCCTTGCCTTGCAGCACCGCCAGCGGCGGTGTGAGCTTGTGCAGCTCGGGCATGCCGTTGGCTTGGGGGCCTTGCCAGCGCACTACCACTACCAAACCGTTGGCACCATTGGTTGTGCAAGCGTTTTCCAGATCGCCCGCTTTGAAGGCCGCCAGCAAAGCGTCTTGGCTGTCAAACACCATGGCGGGCGCTTGGATCACATGCCTGTCGTCGGGCACGGACGATACCTTGATGACGCTACGGCCCAAGTTGCCTTGCAATAACTTCAAGCCACCCGTGCTGCTAAACGGCGCGCTCACAGGGCGCACTACCGACTCGTCTTGGCTGGCACCAATCTCGCTCCACTGCAAGCCTTGCGCAGCGGCAAAAGGTTTTTGGGTGTAGTCGCGAATATGGCCCGATACTGTCAGCACATCGGCATGCATCAGCCCAGCATCCAGCAGCTCGCGGATGATGTACCCAGGTCCGCCTGCGGCTTGAAACTGGTTCACATCAGCACTGCCGTTGGGGTACACATGCGACAGCAGCGGCACGGCTTGCGACAGTGCAGAAAAATCGTCCCAGTCAATCACGATGCCTGCACTGCGCGCTACTGCTACCCAGTGGATCAAATGGTTGGTACTGCCGCCCGTAGCCAGCAGGGCTACCATGGCGTTCAC
>JANPOJ010000673.1:0-1841 GCA_031427935.1 Ilumatobacteraceae bacterium
GTCGCCGTGTCCGTGATGTGGAAGATCATCGCCTCGTAGGCTTGCACACCAATTCAGATCGACGTGTTCACCATCTTCCCCGGCCTCGTCGACACGTTCTGCACGGAGGGCCTGCTCGGCAAGGCCCGCGCCAATCATCTGCTCGATCTGCGCACCCACGACTTGCGCGAGCACACGACCGATGTCCATCGCACCGTCGACGACGCCCCGTTCGGTGGCGGGGCCGGCATGGTGATGAAAGCGGAGCCGATCTTCGCCTCCGTCGAGGCAGCAGGCCCGCCGCGTCCGCTGATGCTGCTCGGCCCTGGTGGGCGCCGGTTCGATCAGGCGATGGCCCATGAGCTCGCCTCACTCGACGGGTTCAGCCTGCTGTGCGGCCGCTATGAGGGTGTCGACCACCGTGTTCGAGAGCACCTCGTGGATGGCGAGCTCAGCATCGGCGACGTCGTGTTGGGTGGGGGAGAAGTTGCTGCATGCCTGGTCATTGAGGCTGTGGTGCGACTTCTACCCGGGGCGATGGGCAACAACGCCAGTCCCGTGACCGAAAGCTTCGGTGAATCGGGCCTGCTCGAGGAGCCGCACTACACCCGCCCCGCCGAGTTCCGCGGCTGGGGGGTCCCCGACACGTTGCGCAGTGGCGATCACGCCAGAATCGAACGATGGCGGCGGGCCCAGGCGCTGCACCGCACGCTGCGCTACCGGCCTGACCTGGTCGAGGCCGCAGGAGGGCTCAGCGAAGTTGACCGCCGACTGTTGGAAGAGTTCCCTCCCGTCACCTATCCTTGATCGTTCCCTGGCTGCGGCCAGCCACGACTCATCAGCCATGCGCTGGTCAGCCACAACCCATGTAGAGAGTTCGCGCCATGAAGTCCACCGATCTTGTCGACAACCAGTACATCCGCACCGACGTGCCCGACTTCGCCAGTGGCGATGAGGTCAAGGTCCACGTCAAGGTCGTCGAGGGTAACAAGGAACGTGTGCAGGTCTTCCACGGCAACGTCATCGCCCGCCAGGGCAGCGGCGTCGCCGAGACCTACACGGTCCGAAAGGTCAGCTACGGGGTCGGCGTCGAGCGCACGTTTCCGGTCCATACCCCGACGGTCGTCAAGCTCGAAGTCGTCAAGCGCGGCGACGTCCGTCGTGCCAAGCTGTACTACCTGCGCGATCGCGTGGGCAAGGCCGCCAAGATCCGGGAAAAGCGCGACGCCTGAGCGTTCGCTGCCCATCGGTGTAATCGAGCACCCGCATTGAGTTCCGACGATCTCGAAAACTTCGAGGCCGAGCGTGAGCTCCAACTCGCCCAGGAGTATCAAGACGTCGCGGCCATGTTTCGCTTCGCCGTGGAAACTGAGCGCCGGTTCTACCTGGCCAACGATGTCAAGCTGAACGTCAGCGGAGACGCCGCCAAGCCGGTGATCGAAGTGGAGTTGAGCGACGCATGGGTATGGGATATGTACCGAAAGACCCGGTTCGTGCCCAAGGTACGGGTGCTGACGTTCAAGGACGTCAACGTCGAAGAGCTGCCCTCGACCGAGCTGTAACGCCGTCGATGGCCAACCAGGCCCGCGGCAGGTGGGGTGAGGACCTCGCCGCTCGTTGGTACACCACGCACGGCTACGAAGTCGTCGATCGCAATTGGCGGTCGCCCACCGGGGAGATCGATCTCGTCGCGTGCTCGCTGTCGCTCGTGGTGTTCTGCGAGATCAAGACGCGGGCAACCGATCGGTACGGTCCACCCGAGTCCGCGGTCGGTCGCGTCAAGCAGCGCCGGCTGCGGCTGCTGGCCGCCGAATGGTTGGCCACCCACGACCGCCACGGTGCAATCCGCTTCGTCGTCGCCG
>JANPOJ010000674.1:0-1521 GCA_031427935.1 Ilumatobacteraceae bacterium
CCACAGTTGCAGTACCAGAAGATGTCGGGGTACTTGGCGATCAGGTCGGGCAGCGGCTCGGCAATTCCGGAGGCACCGACGATGATCACATCGACGCCCTGTTGAGCGAGGTCGCCAATGATGGTCCCAGCATCTGCGGCAGCGATCTTGTCGACCACGATCGGGTCCTCGAAGCCGTTCTCGGTGGAGAGTGTCTTGGCGGCGTCGACGACCGCTTGGTAGTAGGCGCCGTCGTCCGCCGGGCCTTGAGCAGCGATCCCGAACACCACCTTGCCGTCGTGGTTGGTGTCGAGGTCGCTCGCTGCGGCCGCGCTGGTTGCGGGCGCCTCGGTTGCTGCGGGCTGGGTCGCCGCCGGCTGGGTCGCCGTCGGTGTTGTCGCGGCCGGCTGCGTCGCAGCAGACGTGGCATCGCTGGCTTTGCTGTCGCTGCCGCACGCCGCGGCAACGATCGATGTTGCCGCGAGCAACACCAGCGCGCGGTTGACTCGATGACCGGATTGGTTGCTCTTCACGTCGGTTCTCCCCCTTGTGTCCGCGGACTGATGGTCAGACCATTCCGTTGTCGTCGAACCATAGTCTCGAAGTGGAAAGCGTCGTGACACGGAGTGTGAATGGCGGTTGAAGTTCGCGCTCGGCGGAGGTCGATCCCACGGTCAGACCATCAGTCCAACGATGCTACGTTTCGTGCTCATGACCGAACCCAACACCTTGATCTTCGTGGATCTCCCCAGCGACGATCCCGAGGCTTCCGGGAAGTTCTATGCCGAAGTGTTCGGGTGGGAGGTCGAGGGGCGCCCGGCGGGCGAGTTCCACCGCATCGTGCCGGGCGGCCACTTCCCGCTCCCCGATGGCACACCGTCGGAGGTCGGCAATCTGCACATGGGCATCTACAACACGGCCAATGCCCGGCCACATCCCGACCCCGCCGGTGTCGAACCACGGACGATCAGCTCACAAGGCCGGACTGTTCGGGTCTGGATCCTGGTGGCGGACGACGACAGCGACGAGCGCATCCTCGAGACCGCCGTCCGCCTCGGGGCAACTGAACTGTGGAGGCATCACTACTGGGCCGAGTTCAACGGCTTCAACAGTGCCTTCGTGGACCCGTGGGGGAATACCTTGATCCTGTGGACCAAGGGTGGTTCGGATCCTGTCGTACCGGAGGGGTGGACGCGTGAGTGAGGTCGCAGACAAGTACTCGGTGCATCCGCCGTCGATGCGCTGGACGCACATCGCCCTGCCGTGCGTCGACATCGACCAGACCATTGCGTGGTACCAGCGGTTCACGCCGCTCGAACTGCTCGACCGCCGCGAGGACGCCGACGGTTTCGGCGCGTGGTTGGGTCATCGCGATCAGGTCGACAAGCCATTCATCTTGGTGCTGGTCAGCTTCAAGCGTGATCAGGCCAAGGGACCTCAGCCGACCATGGCGCCGTTCGCCCACATCGGCATCGAGGTCACCAGTCGTGCCGAGGTCGACGCGATCGCCAAGCGCGGCGAAGGCGAAAGCTGCCTGGCCTG
>JANPOJ010000675.1:0-17671 GCA_031427935.1 Ilumatobacteraceae bacterium
CCTCTGCGAGTGGCGTCGGTGACGGAGATGCCGAACGGTGTGTCGGTCATCGTGCCGACGACAGCCCCGTAGCAGAAGGGGTCGTAGAACGCGTCCGGATCGGCGGCCAGATCCGACAGCGGTATCTCACTCCACAGTCCCGGATGGAAGAAGCCGAGGATGTGGTCGGGCGACCAGTACGAGTCGAAACCGACCTGTTCGTAGATCGCCAACATCTGGGCGGTGCTGGCAAATGGGAACTGCGAGGGAAGAGCGATTCCGACCTTCATGCTGTCCTGGCTTTCGTGGTGTTCGTGAGATCCCGAAGTTCGACGAGATGAGCCATCGTCGGCCCACTGCAAGGCGAAACTAGCCGAACCGATAGTTTACGGACATACGGAAACTCCTTGGAGGCTGGAATGCAGACAACGACGACCTTCTGCCGTGTGTGCCACGCAAGTTGTCCGTTGGAAGTCGACGTCGAGGGCAATCGGGTCGTCGCAGTGCGCGGCGTGATGGACGACCCCCTCTTCGAGGGCTACACCTGCATCAAGGGGCGCCAGCTCCCCGACCAGATGGCGGATCCGAATCGGCTGAGAGCACCGATGCGGCGGCGGCCCGATGGCACGTTCGAAGTGGTCACCAGCACCGAGGCGCTCGACGGGATCGCCACTGAACTGAAACGCATCATCGAGACATACGGTCCGCGTGCCGTGGCCTCGTACACCGGCACCGGCGGCTACCAGAACTCGGTCGCAGTGCCCTCGGCGCGGGCGTTTCACGACGGTGTCGGCTCTGTGTCGTTCTACACGTCGGTCACGATCGACCAACCCGCCAAGGGGCTTGCCGCCTTGCGGCTCGGCGGATGGGAAGCCGGCTACAACAGCTTCACCGACTCCAACGTGCACATGGCCATCGGATACAACCCGATGGTTTCGTCGTATGGCCCGATCGGCGGGCTGCAGGGCACGAACCCATTCGTGATCATGCGTCGCCGCAAGGCCGAGGGCATGCAGCTGATCGTCGTCGACCCGCGGCGCACCGAACTGGCCAGCTTCGCCGACATCCACCTGCAGATCCGCCCGGGTCAGGACTCCACACTGCTCGCCGGGATGATCCGCATCGTGCTCGAAGAGGGCCTCCAGGATCACGAGTTCTGCGAACGGTGGATGAGCCAGATGGGCGAACTTCATAATGCGGTGGAAGGTTTTACGCTCGACCTCGTCGCCGAGCGATGCGAGCTGGCAGCCGACGACATCGTCGCCGCGACGCGCCTGTTCGCCGCCGGCCCGCGCGGCACCGCCGGTACCGGCACCGGGCCGAACATGGCAGCGCACTCGAGCTTGTCGGAGCACCTCGTCGTGGTACTCAACACCATCCTCGGTCGGGTCAATCGAGAAGGCGACCTGCTCGAGAACGGCCTGCTCCTCTATCCGGAAGCTCCTCACCGCGCACAGGTCACTGCGCCGCGGGCCCCCGCCAGTGGCCCGCCGTCGCGAATCCGCAACCTGCGCGGGTACCGCGGTGAGATGCCGACGGCCACACTCGCCGAGGAGATACTCACACCCGGCGAAGGACGGATCAGGGCACTGATCGTCAGCGGCGGCAACCCGGCAGTGGCCTTCCCCGACCACGAGCTCACGCTGCGAGCACTCGACGATCTCGAACTGCTCGTTGTGATCGATCACCGGATGACACCCACCGCCGAGTTCGCCGACTACGTCATCGCGCCCACGCTGTCGCTGGAGCGCGCCGATGTACCACACCTGATGGACCGTTGGTTCAGAGCGCCATACACCAACTACACCGAACCCGTCGTCGAGCGCGACGGCGACGTCCTCAACGAGTGGGAGGTGTTTTGGGAACTGGCGTCGCGACTGGGCAGCGAACTCCCGTACCCGGGTGGCTCGCCCGATATGACCGTGCGTCCGACCACCGACGAGATCATCGACCGTTGTTACGCCGGGTCACGAATGCCACTCGACGAGGTGCGGGCCAACAAGCGACAGGTGCACATGGACCTGAGGCTGGTCGTGCAGCCCGCCGAGGATGGGGCCACCGCTCGATTTACCCCTGCCCCCGACGACCTGATGGCTGAACTCGCCGAGGTGCTCGCCGAGCCCTCCTCGATGTTCGCCGGCAGTGACGTGTCCGGCTATCCCTTCCGCCTCGTCAGCCGAAGGCTGAAGCACGTGCTCAACTCGACCGGCACCGAGCTCCCCGGGCTCGCCCGGCGAGGCACCACCAACCCGGCATACATGAACCCCCACGACCTGACAGCCCTTGGCCTCACCACTGGCGACATCATCGAGATCAGTTCGCCACGCGCAGTGCTGCACGGCGTCGTCGAGGGCGCCGACGATGTGAAGCGAGGCGTCATCTCCATGGCTCACTCGTGGGGTGGGCGATCGCTCACCGACGAGAAGGTGCGCGACATCGGCTCGCCCACCAGTCGCCTGGTATCAGTCGATGTCGGTCACGACCCGGTCACGGGCATGGTGGTCTCCAGTGCCATTCCAGTGGCTGTCAAGAAGTCAGAGGTACCCGCATGACCATCGATCAGTTGCCGTTGTGAACGATCGCGTCCGCCGTCAGAGCGCGAGGTCCTCGCCGAGGTAGCTCGCTTCCAGCACACTCCGGTTGGCGAGGAGTTCGGCGGCGGTCCCCTCGAGCTTCATTTCGCCGTGGCTCAGGACGTATCCGCGGTCCGCCACCTGCAGGGCCATGTGGACGTGCTGTTCCACGACCAGCACACCGCAGCCGGTCTGGTCGGCGATGTCGCGAACGATCGGCAACAACCGCTCGACGATGATCGGCGCGAGCCCCAGGCTCATCTCGTCGACGAGCAGGCACTTCGGTTCCGAGACCAGGGCGCGGGCGAGGGCGAGCATCTGCTGCTCGCCGCCCGACAGCAGCCCGGCGAGGCGGCCACCCAGTGGCTTGAGCACCGGGAGCAACTCCATCGCCCGCTCGTGCGCTGTGCGACGCGACGCCCTGTCGCCAGTGAGCCCGAGCCGAATGTTCTCGTCGACGGTGAGGTCGTAGAAGAGCGAGCGGTCTTCGGCGACGTGTGCCAGCCCGCGTCGCGCGATCCTGTGCGGCCGGGTGCCGTCGACCACTTCGCCAA
The DNA here is from genome assembly GCA_031427935.1 of Ilumatobacteraceae bacterium. GTDB lineage: Bacteria > Actinomycetota > Acidimicrobiia > Acidimicrobiales > Ilumatobacteraceae > JAENVT01. The sequence continues at coordinate 3,107 of JANPOJ010000675.1, forward strand.
GCACTTCTACTCTGCCCTCCAGCGGGGTCAACAAGCCCGACAGGGTGAGCAGCGTGGTGGTCTTGCCGGCGCCGTTGGGCCCGAGCAGGGCAACCACCTCGCCGGGCCCGACGGTGAGGTTGAGGTCGCGCACGACCGGGATGCCGCCGTAGCCAGCATGCAGGCCCTGCACGTTGATCAACCACTCGGTCACGTGTTGGGCTCCGATTGCTCTGGTCGGTGCTTCGATGCGGCCTGGCGTGCCTCGCTCGCGAACGACTTGCCGTATTCGGCCTGGGCTTCCCCGACGGACTCACCGAGGTATGCGGCTATCACTACCGGATTGGCCCGTACCTCGGCCGGCAGACCCTGCGCAATGATCCGACCGAGGTCGAGCACGTAGATGTAATCGCACACGTTGAGCACCAGGCCCATGTCGTGATCGATGAGGAACAGGCCCATGTCATGATCGAGGCAGTCGCGCAGATGCTTGCCGAGCAGTTGGCTCTCCACCGTGTCGAGGCCGGCCGCAGGTTCGTCGAGAAGGATCAGGCGTGGTCGTGCCGCCAAGGCACGTGCGACGCTGACGAGCTTGCGCTGGCCATGGCTCAGGTCACTGGGCATGGTGTCGGCAAGCGGCCCCAGCCGCATGAGGTCGAGTGCCCAGTCGACCTGCGCGCGGTACTGACGTTCGTGGCGACGGGGCATCACGACATCAGACAGCAACGAATACCACTTCGGTCGCTCCGCCGCAGCCAGCAAGTTGTCGCGGACACTGAGGTCTTCGAAGAGCTCGAGCGATTGGAACGTTCGAGTCAAACCCATCTTGGCTCGCCTGTCGGGCCCCTTGCCCGCGAGATCCACTCCGTCGAAGACGACCGTTCCCTGACTGATCGGCGTAAAGCCGGTGATCGCATCGATGAAGGTTGTCTTTCCGGCGCCGTTCGGGCCGATCAGACCCACCAACATTCCATCGTGGCAGTCGAGGTCGATCGACTCGTTGGCGTACAACCCGCCATAGCTGACCGTCAACCCACGAGCCTCCAGCAATGCCATGTCATCGCACCTCTGTTGCCTTCCCATCCGGAAACTAACCGGACGATTGTTTATCAGACCAGACCGGCGTCCACGTTCAACCGGTCAGCGACCACCCGCGACGGCGAGGGTCTGGCCGGTGATCCACGCCGACGCGTCAGATGCAAGGAACAGCGCGACTGCGCCAAGGTCGATGGGAGTACCGAGCCGGCCCAGCGGGATACGTTGCGCGTATTGCAGCACGCTCTCCTCGTCGACGCCCAACGCCTTCATCATGATCTCGGTCGGGACTGCCCCTGGCGCGATTCCATTCACTCGAATGGCGGGCGCAAGTTCCAGCGCAAACGTTTCGGTGAGGGAGTTGACCGCCCGCTTGGCAGCGGCGTAGTGGCCACTGCCTGGCGTGCCGACGAACGACGCCATCGAGGTGATGTTGATGATCGACCCGCCCCGATTGTCGACCATCATGTGTGGCACCGCCGCGAGCGTGCAGTGGTAGACGGCAGTCAGGTTCAGGTCCATCGTGCGCGTCCACTCGGCAGGGTCGAGCTCGGTCAGCGGTGCGCGCACCGGCGAGCCCCCTGCGTTGTTCACCCACACGTCGAGCGAACCGAACTCGTCGACAGCAGATTTCGCCAGTGCAGCGACGGCTTCCTTGTCGGTGACGTCAGTCGTCACCGCGAGCGCACGACCGCCTGCTCCGCGAATGTCGGCAACGACGCGTTCGATCTCGTCGGTTCGTCGAGCAGCGCACACGACCGCCGCACCGGCATCGGCGAGCACGGTGGCGATGCCCTCACCGATCCCGCGCCCCGCTCCTGTGATGACAGCCGTCTTGCCTGTCATGTCGTACAAGTCGTGCGCAATACCCATCTTCTGCTCCTTGTCGTTACGTCGTGTCCGAGTCGGGACTCGGCGTGTAGTTAATCGAACGTTGACCAACGAGTGCGGCTCACCAATTGGGGTTGACGAGCACCTTCGTCTGGTCACTGGTGCCACTGGCGAGGTCGGCAAGTGCGGTGGCGAGGCCCGCAAGGCTGACAGTGGAAGTGTGCAGCGGTTCGACGGCGACTCGTCCATCGGCGATCATGCCCATCGCCATCTCGAACTCCTCGTGGAAATAGGCGAGCGACGAGGTCACCGAGATCTCCTTGACCAGCCACTCGCCGGGGGAGATCGGTGCGTCGCCGTCGGCGAGGCCGATCAAGCACATCGCCCCTCCGCGCCTGGCCAGGTCGACCGCCGACTGCACGGCAAACGGCTGTCCGACGCATTCGTAGACGATGTCGGCTCCGAGGCCGTGCGTGACCTCTCTGATCAGTTGGTTCGCGTCGGGACCGGGCTCGACGGCATGGTGGGCGCCGAGCGCGAGCGCGAGCTCTCGGCGTCGCAGGTTCGGTTCAACGACGACGACGAGCCCGGCGCCCGCGGCGCGCACCCATTGCATGGTCCCGAGGCCGATCGGCCCGCCACCCTGGATCACCGCGACATCACCGAGCCGCAGCGCGCTGGTGCGCACGGCGTGGAAGGCGACCGTCGCCGGCTCGACCTGCGCCGCTGCTTCGTCGGTCAGGCGCGGGTTGGTCCGTACGACGCGGTTCGCAGCGACCGCGATCTGACGGGCGAATCCGCCGTGCGCGGGCGCCAGCGCATCGCGCCCGAGTGTCGACAGAAATGCCACCTCGCACCGAGCGGATTGGCCACGGTTGCACGCGGTGCAGTGGCCGCATGCAGGGGCCGCAGCCACGACCACACGATCACCTTCGGAGAGTGACGTCACCTCACGGCCGGTCGCCGAGATGACCCCGGACCATTCGTGGCCGCAGATCGCCGGGTTGTACGGGCGACCTGTCTGAAACGCGTGGATGTCTGTGCCACAGATTCCGCAGAACCCAATGTCGACGACTACACCGCGCGGAGCGGGTGTCGGGTTCGGGAACTCTCTGAGCTCCACGGTTTCCCTACCCGTGATCAGCGCAGCGTGCATGACAACGGCCCCTCCGGCTCGAACTCGTGAAGCGGTACCTTGTCATACTTGCCATCACCGACTCCCAACGTCGAGGCCACCTGCGAGGCTCGGCACGTCGAACTGGCAGAAAGTTACCAGTTGATCAATAATAGGCGAATGACAGCGACCGAACAGCCAGCGGCCGGCGTAGGAGCGCGCTCCCCCGGCGTCAGCTATCAAGACCTGCTCGACGCCGACACGCACCCGGTTCCCGACGTGTTGCGGCTCCAGTCGCCTCGCTACCTGGGCAGCGCCGACATTCCGGTCGAGCGGTACACCTCTCGCGAATGGCACCGACGCGAGGTCGACCAGCTGTGGTCTCGGGTGTGGCAGTTCGCGTGTCGCACCGAGCACATTCCGGATCCGGGCGACTACATCGTCTACGACATCGCCGGCCTGTCGTACATCGTCGTGCGACAGGCCGACCACACCATCAAGGCCTATCCGAATGCGTGCCTGCACCGCGGGCGCCAGCTCAAAGAATACGACGGACACTGCTCCGAGCTGCGCTGTCCGTTCCACGGGTTCGCCTGGCGACTCGATGGCACGCTGGCCAATGTGCCCGCAGCGTGGGACTTTCCGCAGGTCGACCAGCGGCCCGACGACTTCACGTTGCCCGAGTGCAGCGTGGGTACGTGGGCTGGGTTCGTGTTCATCAATCCCGACCCTGATGCAGCACCACTGGAGGCACACCTCGGAGAGATCATCGACCAGTTCGAGGTGTGGGACCTCGAGAACCGGTTCGTCGAAGCCCACGTGTCACGCATCATCAACGCCAATTGGAAGATCGCCCAGGAGGCGTTCTGCGAGGCGTACCACGTCAATGCGACGCACCCCCAGATCCTCAGCTACCTCGGCGACGTGAACAGTCAGGTCGACGTGTGGGACCACTGCGCTCGTGCCATCACGCCAGGTGGCACCCCGAGCCCACTGCTCAACAAGGCGACCTCCGAACAGGACATGTTGCGCGGCATGCTCGACGTACGCGTCGATCAGGACGCCCCGGTGACCCTTGCAGAAGGTCAGACTGCACGGGCGGTGCTCGCCGACATGTCCCGCGAACGATGGCGCGCCGTCGCTGGCGACCGTGTCGACCAGATGAGCGACTCGGAGATGATGGACTCCATCGACTACACGGTCTTCCCCAACTTCCATCCGTGGGGTGCCTTCAACCGAATTGTGTACCGCTTCCGCCCCAACGGCGACGATCACCGCTCGTCGATCATGGAGTGCTTCTTCCTCTCTCCGTTCAAGGACGAGCGGCCACCACCGGCCAAGGAGCACCGGCTCGGTGTCGACGACCCCTGGTCCGACGCTCCGCAGCTGGGCATGCTGGCCAAGGTGTTCGAGCAAGACGTCTTCAACATGGCCAAGGTGCAGAAGGGCCTGGAAACCACGCGCAAGCAAGGGGCCACGTTCTCGATCTATCAGGAGTCAAAGATCCGCTGGCTCCACGACCTGTTGGGGAAGTGGGTCGGCGACATCACCACCGACGCGCCGGTCAGCGTGGGGACCAGGTCGTGAACGGCATCATCCACCCCTTTACTGGCGCCTTGCACGAACAGGACGGCCAAGGCAACATCCGAGTCACGCTCGGCGGCATCGTCGGAATCTTCGGCACCGACGGCCACTGGATCTCCGGCGAACTTCGCGAATGCGACCCGCAGCTGTGCGGTTGGGTTGGCGGGCCGTTCATCGCCAACCATCGCGTCAACGCTCAGGCGTGATCAGCTCACCACGCAACGCCATCTTGATCGAGGTGATCGCTCGCTCGTGGCGGTTCGAGTCGTCGGACACGCCATCGGTCAACCCGATGAGGATCATCGCGATGAACTCGTTCATGAATGCTCGGTTCTTCCTGGCGATCTCTCCGCTGGCCACACCTGCGTCGACCAGGCGCACGAAGAACTCGTCGCGCCGGTCAGAGTGTTCGCCGAGCTTCTCTCGAATTTCCGGATGGCGACGCATGTCGGTGCGGACGACCCCGAGGAATGCGGCCATCGTCGGATCCTGCTTGTTCAGCAGCTGCGCTGTGTCGAGCACCGCCTCGAACTTGCCGAGGAACCCGCTGGCGCGATCTGTCGCTTCGTTGAACTGGCCATAGACGCGCTGCTGCAGATCGTCGTGAACGGCAACGTACAGATCCAGCTTTGACCCGAAGTAGTGATAGAGCGCACCGGCAGTGAGACCGACCTCGGCCGCGAGGTCGCGGTTCGTCGATGCGTCGTATCCGCCTGCTGCGAACGACGCCCGGGCAATGTCGAGGATACGACGGCGCGTGTCGGCGGAGTTGCTGGCAGGCGGGCGACCGAGTCGCTTCGTGGAGAGTGGGTTTCGCGGAGCCATCCGGAGAAGTATGGCCAGACGATGAGCACCCGCGGTGGGCGACCGGCGCCAGCGAGTAGATCCTGCGCCACCTGAGTAAGTTTGCGCCGGCATGAGCGAAATCGAGACGAGCAACGAGGCTGCGAGCCCGCCCAGTCGTATCGGCCGACCACCCAAGCTCGACGAACATGGAACCCCGACGAGAGAACGCTTGCTGCGAGCCGCCGTCGCCGCGTGTGTCGAGTTCGGCTACGAGGGCATCACCCTCTCGGACATCGCCCGCCGGGCGGACGTCTCCACACCTGCCGTATACAGCCACTTCAGCGGGAAGGCCGCACTGCTTGTCGAGGCGATCAAACACGAACTGCACGCGATCTCGCGCATCAGTCTTCCAGGAGAAGCGGGACTTCGCGAGATCGCTCGGCTCTGGCTACAGCCATCGTTCGCTCCCACCAGAGTTCTCGTCGCCGAGCTGCATTGCGCGGCAATTCGCCAGCCAGAGGTGGCCGAGTTGCTTGCCGCGTGGCAGCGAGAAAACGCAACGCGGCTGCAGCAATATGGCCTCACGCTCAGCCAGGTGCGGATGTACTACATGCTGCTCCTCGGGCTCTCACATGCCGACGAAGTCAGCTCGCTGCAAGTCAGCCAGGGCGACACCGAGGACGTCGTGAACCAGCTCATCGACGGCTGGTTCGCTCACCCTGAGGCATGACAGCACGGCGTTGTCTCACTGGGGGCCTGCTTGAGACCGACTGCTAGGGTGCCTTCCCGAACGATCATTTAGTAATGCTGAGGGAGTCGAATGAGCACCACCGTCGCCGTCGCCGATGGCATCTTCACCGTCGCCGACGGTCAACCGCGACTGCTCGGCAGCCGTTGCACCGGCTGCGGCAACCACATGTTCCCCCGGCAGAGCGGATGCCCGAAATGCATGTCCGACGAACAGGAGGACGTCGAATTGGCCACCTCCGGCACGCTGTGGTCGTGGACGGTGCAGGCCTTCGCGCCCAAATCGCCGCCGTATCTGGGCCCCACCGGTGAGGACTTCGTTCCCTACGGCGTCGGCTATGTCGAGCTTCCCGCCCAGCTCCGAGTGGAGGCTCGCCTCACCGAGTCGGACCCAACCAAGCTCGTGATCGGCATGGAGATGCACCTGGTGCTTGACCCACTCTGCATCGACCAAGACGGCAATCAAGTCGTCACCTACGCATTTGCACCCACTCAGCCGGCCGAACAGCAAAGAGACCACTCATGAGCAATGTCGCCATCGTCGGAATCGGTATGCACGAGTTTGGCCGCAACGAGGGCATCTCGGGCATGGACCAAGGGGTTGTCGCCGTACGTCGAGCACTGGCCGACTGCGGTCTGCAGTGGTCTGACATGCAGTTCGCAGTCGGAGGGTCAATGGATGGCGGCGCTGCGGACACGATGGTCAGCCGCGTCGGCCTCACCGGCCTGCCGTTCACCAACGTGATCAACGGCTGTGCAACTGGCGGCACGGCACTCGCGCAGGCAGTGAACACGATCGAATCCGGCGCTTGTGACGTGGGCATCGCGATTGGATTCGACAAGCACGAGCCGGGAGCGTTCCGCATCAAGGGTCCGCGTGGCAAGGACTGGTACGGCGGCTCGGGACTCGCCCTCACCACGCAGTTCTTCGGGATGAAGATCACCCGCTACATGCACGAACACGGCATCACGCAAACCACGCTCGCGAAGGTGGCGGCGAAGGCCTTCCGCAACGGGGCGATCAATCCGATGGCGTGGCGACGCAAGCCGCTCAGCGAACAGGAGATCCTCGACTCGCTGATGCTGTCGTACCCGCTCACGCAGTACATGTTCTGCTCGCCCGGCGAAGGTGGAGTGGCGATGATCCTCTGCCGTAGCGACAAGGCCAAGCAGTACACGGACCGACCGATCCATCTGCAGGCCGCGGCGGTTCGCACTCGCAAGTTCGGATCGTTCGAGGTGCTGGCTCCATCCATCGCCATCGAATACGACCCGGGGCCCACGACGGCAGCCTCGAAGGCCGCGTTCGAGATGGCCGGCATCGGCCCCGAAGACATCGACGTCGCACAGTTGCAGGACACTGAAGCAGGCGCCGAGATCATGCACATGGCCGAGAACGGGTTCTGCGAACACGGCGAGCAGGAACAGATGCTGGCCAATGGCGACACCGAGATCAGCGGACGACTGCCGGTCAACACCGATGGCGGCTGCTTGGCAAATGGCGAGCCGATCGGCGCCTCGGGCCTGCGTCAGGTGTACGAGAACGTGCTGCAGTTGCGCGGCGACGCCGGCGAACGCCAAGTGCCCAACAATCCGAAGGTCGCCTACACCCACGTCTACGGTGCGCCCGGAATCAGCGCCGTCACCATCCTCAGTCGCTGACACGCGGCGCGGCGAGCGCTGCTGGGCGCGACCGGGCAGCGGCAGCGCGAGAAGCAGTGACCTTGGACCGAATGCCGCCGGCGATGCCCTCAGGGTTCAGTACGGCGGTGACGATCAAGAGCGCGCCACCGATGAACGACTCCCATTGGCCGAGGCTGCCGGTGATCCGAGCCATCGCGTAGAAGGCCACCCCGGATGTGGCCGTGATGCCGGAGGTGACCGCACCGCTGACACAGGTGATTCCACCCAGGTAAGCAACGGCCAACGCAGTGAGCGAGGCAATCGTTCCAAAGGACGCGTCGGACACACTGCCGAACCGGTAGGCGATGAGACAGCCGCCGATACCGGCGATGAATGACGACGTTGCGAACACCTGCAGCTTGACCCGAGCCACGCTGATGCCGACGGCGCTGGCGGCTCGTTCGTTCGACCTGGCGGCGAGCATCCGGCGCCCGGACGCGCTTCGGCGAATGTTCGCCACGCCGAGCGCAAGCAGCAAGGCGACGACAACGAGCAAGACGCCGAAGATCGGCCGAGACGCTTCATCGCCGAGGATCAATCCGAGATCCCAACCGCCGAGCTTCGGATTGGGTACTTTGGCACCTCCGGTCGACGCGTCGCCGACGTACTTCGGGTTCTTGAACACGAACTCGGTGATGGCCACTCCGCCGGCCAGAGTGATGATCGCCAGGTTGGTCCCTCGCACACGGAGCGCGGGAAGGCCGACGAGGATGCCGAACACCATGGCGACCAACGCAGCCAAGATCGGCGCGATCGGAAAGGGGATGCCCCACCGGATTGCAAACTTCGAGAGCGCAAAGCCGGCAACTCCGGCAAACGCCATCTGCGCGAGCGAGGTCTGACCGCCGAATCCAGTGAGCACCACCAACGAGAGTGCCAAGACGACGGCGATCGTCGAGGTCATGACGGCACCGCGCCACAGCGGACCGAGCACGAACAACCCGACAACAGCCATCGCGACCGGGACCACCACGCTCGACGCGGTGACCTTGGCAGGGGGAACAGCCGGCAGCCTCCACGTGTCGACGGAGCCTCGATCGGGCAGCCGTTCGCCCAACACGACCATTGCCACGATGATGACGATGAACGGCAAGCCTTGGCGGGCGCCGTACTGCGGGAACCAGCTGATGTCGCCCTGCATCTTGGTGAATGTCGACTGCACCATGCCGATTGCCATTCCGGTGATGACCGTCGGCCAGACCTTGCGGAACCTTCCGATCAGCGCCGCTCCGAGGGCAGGTATCAGAAAGCCGAACGTGAAGATGCCCGACGAGAGCTGGATCATTGGTGACGCCAGAATCACGACGAAGGCACCGATCAGTGAGCTGAGCACGAAGCTGGCGCCGGCGAGGAAGGTCGGCGAGTACCCGAGGAGCACCGCACCCTTCTCGTTCTCGGCGGCGGCTCTGGTGACCAGACCAATGCGCGTGTACCGCGAAGCCGCCCAAACGCCAGCTGCGAGTGCGATCACGATTGCAGCAAGCCACAGTCCATCGCGGGGAACTGTGAGGCCGTCGGCAATCGTCACCGGTTGGCGCGGCAGGATCGGGCTCACCCTGAGACCGGAGCTGTCCGCGAACCGGCGTTCGATCAGCGTGACAAAGACAATGATGAGTCCGATGCTCACCACCACCTTGGCGAGCGCGGGTGCCCGAAAAAGTGGCCGGAACACGAGCAGGTACACCGCCGCGCCGAGCACCATGGCCGTGAGCAGCGCCAGCAGCAGCGCCCAGCGAAATCCGACATCACCACCGGCGAAGTGATACCGAGCGGGTAGGCCGGGAAACGGAAGCGGGTATGCGCCTCGCCGCAGATCGGCGTACACGTAGGCAGACCACGTCGACATCGCACCAAAGGCGAAGTTGACGACTCCGGAGCCCTGGTGGGTGATCAACAGCCCGAGGCCGAACGCGGCGATGATCGCACCGGCACCCGCACCGAGGAGGAGGAAGAACAGATAGTCGGTCATGCCAAAAGTGACACCCCTTCGAGGGACCGATCAAGGGCTGCGCCGCCTGCAACTCGCTCAGCGAGGAACATCGGCCCAAGGCCCGGTGTCGACACGCGGCTCACGGGCCAGGCCCGACACTCGTTCACCAATGATGTTGCGCTGCACCTCATCTGAGCCACCGGCGATGCGATAGCCGGGCGCGCCGAGAAGGTGACCGTTCCAGGCGAACGTGCCCCACTGACCGGTGTCGGCAACCAGGCTCGGTCCCAGGATGTCGCCGATGACGTCGCTCACGAGATTCATTCCTTCGGTCCACAACAGCTTGCCGAGTGAACCCTCCGGCCCAGGCGTGCCCGAGCGTGCGAGATCGGCGGCTCGCCGATTGGTGAACGACTCGACACGACTGTGGATGTAGACCTTCATCAGCTTGTCGCGCATCACCGGGTCGTCACTGACCCCCATCCGCTGTGCGGTCGCGATCAGTTGTTTCCATGAACCACCCGAGGTCGACCCTTCGGCACCCGACTCCGAGTGATCGCGCTCGAAGCTCAGCGTGGTCTTGGCCACCTCCCAACCGTCGCCGACCTCACCGAGGCGCAGCTCATCTGGGAGACGCACGTCGCTGAAGTAGACCTCGCAGAACGAGGAGCCGCCGCTCATCTGCTTGATCGGTCGCACATCGACGCCGGCGGCGTCGAGCGGCAACATGAACGCAGTCAACCCCTTGTGCTTGTCGACGCTCGGATCGGTCCTGGCGATCAGCTCACCCCACTGGCTGAACTGGGCGCCAGAGCTCCAGACCTTCTGGCCGTTGATGACCCATTCGTCGCCATCGCGCTCGGCACGGCACGAGAGCCCGGCAAGATCGGAGCCCGCGCCGGGCTCGCTGAACAACTGGCAGCACAGGATCTCGGCGCTGCGAAGTCGTGAGACGAACCGCCGCTGCAATTCGGGCGAGCCGAGCGCTCGAATCGTGGGCGCGATGAGACCAACCGTCACGCTGATCAGCTCGTGGCGTCCGGGAGACTCGAACTCGCGCTCGACTCGACCCAGCGCCCGCGCATGGACGCGGCTGAGCCCGAGACCGCCGAACTCCTGGGCCCAGTCGACGGCGTGGTAACCGTGCGTCGCCTTGCGCTGAACCCAGTCGGCGATCCTCAGAATGTGTGCCCGTTCCTCCTCGAACGACATGTCGGCGAAGACCGAGACGTCGAACTCGCCCTCGCCGTCGGCCACGGCTGTTCCGACGGCGACACGTGGTGTTGCGTTGGCCGCGAACCATGCTCGGGCATCCGCGACGAAGTCGTCGACAGAGATATCAGGGTCGACGTGGGCGGATCGCTCGGCAGTAGCGGACATGTCGTGCCTTTCGTTGATGGCCGTCGAGACGATCGACGCTGTTCTTCAGCTGACGCGGCCGGCCTCGTGGAACTCTCGGCTGGAGCCGATGTTGAACCGGTTCGGCGTCATTCCTGCGGTGGTCTGTCCGGCGTCGACAACGAGCGTGTGACCCGAGACGTAACGAGCGTCGTCGCCGGCGAGAGAGAGGGCGGCAGCGGCGATGTCGTCAGGGACACCCGCATAGCCGAGCGGCGAGATCGAGGCGATGCGTTCGGTCGTGGCCGCGATGTCGGCGGGGTTGCCAGTGGTGACCGAGGCCGCTATGCCGCTCGACGCGCCGGTGATCACGGCGACCTTGCCTGCAAGTCGCCTGGTCATCTCATCGTGTCCTGGTTGCTCGGGTTGAACATGAAGTTGCTACTGCCCGACGCCGTGATCGAGCAGCGCGTTCTGCGTCCGCTCGATGACCGTGGTCCACAGCGAGATCGCTCGCTCGCTCGTGAAGTCGAGGCTGCCGACTGCGAGAACGGGGATCATCCAGCCACAGCTGATGCCAACCCGGTAGTCGTCGACCAGCGTGTCGTAGTCGTAGTCCGTGACGCCGTTGGCCACCAGCGTGTCGTGGTAGGCGTGCAACAGCTCGGGTTCGTGCGCTCGTCGATCCTCGGTGCTCAGGTTCTGCGACAAGAAGTAACCGACGTCGGCCATTCCGCCGCCCTTGCTGATCGCCTGCCAGTCGATGACGACCACCGAGCCGTCGTCCGCAAAGAACAAGTTGTCAGCTCGGAAGTCGAAATGAACCAGCGTGTGCGGCATCGCGGCCAGGTCGTCCAGCAGTTGGGGCCGAGCTGTCGAGTACCCCTCGACGAACGCGGTCAATCCTGGCTGGATGCTGTCACCGAAGGCGGCGATGAACCCCGGGATCGAGGCGTCGTAGATCGCTGAGCCGCCCTGATTGAGCGGACCGTTGATCACAGGAATGAAGTCGGCATCTTCGAGGCCGGTGCCGTTCCAGAAGCGTGCGTGGTGTGCGGCCAACCCCACGAGCGCAGCGCGAGCTTGCTCGGGCGTGACGCCTGTGACCTGGTCGCCCAGCGTCAGGCCAGAGAGGTCTTCCATCAGCAACATGTAGTGCTCGTCAGCCGACTCCGCGGCCGGCTCGCACGTGACGTGATACACGCCGGGGGTACGCAGTGGCGACCGATCAGCCACTTCGCCGTAGAAGCGGTGCTCGCGTTCGTAGATCCGGGTCGGATGCATCATCGCCCGGATGTCGGGGGACTGCGTCGGGAACTTGGCAACGACCGTGGCCGGAGCCCCGACTGCGTCGCCGCGGTAGACAAGCCCGACCTTGGCCACTTCGCCCATGAAGCCAACGCCAGCGCCAGCCGCGTCGACCACGATCGATTCGACCGTGACGTCGGGGCCGATCGTTGCGGAGCCGCGCAGGGCGATGGTCATCCATTCAGCCGTGATTTGACTGGTTGTCGTCGGGACATCGTTGATCATCGAGTCGGAACCTTCACGACACCCCACACAACCCCTCATCTCGCGGCTCGGCCTGACGCTCCACTTCGAACGCGTCCGTGACTGCAACTAACCTAACCAACATTCAGCAAGTCCGACGGCACCGAGCGTCGGTCGGGGAGCCCGCATGTCAGTTCTCACCGCAGCATTCGCCGCCTCGCGCGGCGACGATCTTGCGCTCGCTGACGACAGCGGCACCCGAACCTGGGCCGAGCTCGACGCGCGCGTCAACCGGCTGATCCACAGCTTCCGAGACGCCGGCATCAACGCTGGCGACACGATCGCGATCATCAGCGGGAACTGCAACGAGTGGTTCGAGATCGCGTTCGCATGCGCCAACGCAGGAATCACCTACGTGCCGCTCAACTGGCACCTGGTGGCACCCGAGATCGCCTACACGCTCGCCGATTCGGGGTCGAAGGCGATCATCTGCGGTCACCACGTCCTCGCAGAAGCCACGAAGGCGTTGCGCGACGAACGGTCGAGCGGGATCGAACTCGCGCTCGTCATCGGCGCCGAGTCGGACGAACGGTTCCAGAGCTACGACCAGTTCATCCGCGCCGGGTCACTCGAGGAGCCCGCAGCGCAGAGCTTCGGCGGGCCGATGTTCTACACCAGCGGAACCACCGGCAATCCGAAAGGCGTTCGCGGCACGCTGGCCAGCATGCCGGCAGGGGCAGATCCGGCGATCTGGCAGCTGATCGGCGGTGGGTTCGCCAACCTGGTGGAAGGGTCGGGTCGTTCGGTCCTGTGCGGGCCGGTGTACCACTCCGCGCAGTGGGCGTACTCGTTTCTCCCGATGATCGTGGGGTCCGCCACGATCATGCAGCACAAGTACGACAGCGCGGGTCTGCTGCAACTGATCGACACGTACGCCGCCACCAATGTGCACCTCGTGCCGACGCAGATGAAGCGACTCATCGACCTGCCCGACGAGGTGAAGCGACGATTCGACGGCTCGTCGCTGCAGCTCGTGCTCCATGGAGCGGCCCCCTGCCCGCCGCGTGTGAAGCAGGAGATGATCGACTGGTGGGGTCCGATCATCAGCGAGTACTACGGATCCACCGAGGGATCGGTCATCACCATGATCGACTCCGAGCAGTGGATGGCCAAGGGCGGCAGCGTGGGTCTGCCGCAGCCGAACATGGAGATCATCGTCATCGGCGACGACGGCATTCGTCGCGGCCCGAACGAGCCAGGCACCCTCTACTTCCGCAATGCGATGGGCAATGATTTCGAGTATCACAATGCGCCGGAAAAAACCGCCGACGTACACCTCGAACCGGGAGTGTTCACCACCGGTGACGTGGGCTATCTGGACGACGACGGATACCTGTGGCTCAGCGACCGCAAGATCGACATGATCATCTCCGGAGGCGTCAACATCTACCCGGCGGAGATCGAAGGTGTGCTCGGTGGTCACCCGCTCGTCGCCGACGCCGCGGTGATCGGAGTGCCGAATGATGACTTCGGGGAGGAGGTGAAGGCGGTGGTGGTCGCTGCTGACGGTGTGGCAGCCGACGACGAACTGCGCACGACGCTCGCCGCATACTGTCGCGAACATCTCGCCCGCTTCAAGGTTCCGCGGTCCTACGACTTCGTTGCCGAGCTGCCTCGCACCGGCACCGGCAAGATCCAGAAAGCCAAGATCCGCCAACCGTTCTGGGAGGGCCAGGACCGCTCGATCTGACCCGTAATGAGCAACCAGGTCACAAGATCGGGCACACTGATCAGATGAGCATCCGCGTCGGTCGCCGCCCCGGCCGGCCCGCTGGGGGGCGACACGTGGTCGACCGGGAAGTCGTCCTCGACGCGGCCGAGCGCGTGATTCGCCGCGACGGTTCCGGCGTGTCGCTGGAGGCGATTGCCATCGAGGCAGGGGTGACCAAACCGATCGTGTACGCGCGGGTCGGTAGCAGGACCGACGTCGCCAACGCCCTCGCCGAACGCCTCGCCGAACGCATGATCGCGGCCGCCGGCACTGCGG
>JANPOJ010000676.1:0-21833 GCA_031427935.1 Ilumatobacteraceae bacterium
CAGCCCCTTTTCGCTACGTATCCTTCTGGGGCTGCCCGGTTCGTCCGAAGCTGTTCGTTGACGGGTGGTTGGCGAGCCAACTGCCGTCGTTCGGAGCTCGTCGCCGCCCCTCTCAGAGGGGCTCTCCGGCAGCTGCAGACATGCGATCATCACACCCTCAGCCGAAAGGGGGCTCGGGGTCAGCGCCAGCCGGCGGCCAGGACGACCAGCACGACGACGCCGAGGGCGCAGCGGTAGATCACGAACGGCATGAAGGAACGCGTGCGGATCAACCGCAGCGTGCCCCACACTGCCGCCCAGCCCGAGACACCGGCGGTGACGATGCCGACGATCATCGGGACTCCGAGACCGGATGGCACGCCATCCTTCATCAGCTTGAGCCCCTTGTAGGCGACCGCGCCTGCGGTGACGGGGATCGCCATGAGGAAGCTGGCCCTCGCCGCAGCATCGCGGGTGAAGCCCAGGAACCGTGCCGCGGTCATGGTAATGCCCGACCGCGAGGTGCCCGGGTTCAGCGCCAGCACCTGGGCGGCGCCGACCTTCAGGGCGTCGCCGCGCTGATAGTCGACGAGCGAACGCTGACCGCGGCGACGGTCGGCGACCGCCAGCAGCACGCCGAACACGATCAACGACACTGCGATCAGACCCGGCTTGCCGAGCCTGTTGTCGATCGTCTTCTCGAACAGCGCTCCGGCGACCGCCGCGGGAATGGACGAGAGCACGAGCAGCCATGCCAGCCGGCCGTCCGGATCGGCGGGGCGTTCACGCCGCACCAGCAATCGGATTCCCTCGCGAAAGTACGTGACCAACTCGTGGCGGAAGTACCCGACAACGGCGACCAGAGTTCCGAGGTGCAAGGCAACGTCGAACGCCTTCTCGATCGCCGAGTTGTCGAAGTCGTGCCAGGCGAACAACCACGGCACGAGCAGGAGATGACCGCTCGAGGAGATCGGCAGGAACTCCGAGAGGCCCTGCACGAGACCGAGGATGATGGCGTGGATGATCGGCACGAGCAGAGGTTCTACTCGACCGTGGTGCTCGGGAGCACTCGTGGCGACCACGGGCGAGCTTCATCCCAGTGGTGCCCGACCGGCCGACCGAGCCGCAACTTGGCCAGGAAGTCGTCCGGTCCATCGAAATCGGGCATCTCGACGTAGGCCGCGCCGATCGCGTCGGGAACGTGGGCATCGCTGCCGGCACCGGGCGCCAACCGGTGGGTGGCGGCGGTGGAGGCGGCCCGCTCGTTCAAGCTGCGCAAGGAGGTCTTGGCGTTGACGACCTCGATGGCGTCGACCAGACCACGGACGATCAGATCGTCGAGCGCGGCCTCGTTGAGGTTGCGGCGCATCGGGTCGTACGGATGCGGGATGTACACGATCCCGCCCTGCTGCCGGATGGCACGAGCTGCGGCCTCAGGCGGCACCCCCACCGCGATTCGTTCGTTCAAGAAGAGCCCGATGATCTCGCCGGCGTGCGTGCGCAGTTCTTCACCGACGACCACTCGGCACGAGAGGCGACCGGCCAGTTCGACCGCACCCTTGATCGCATTGTGGTCGGTGATGCACAGCACGTCGATGCCTGACTCGGCAACTGCCGCGGCGACTTCCTCCGGTGTCGTCGACGAATCGCCGCTCCACATCGTGTGGCTGTGCATGTCGACGCGCACCCACCCGGCGGGCAGCGGCGCGGCGAGATGTGGGTGGCGAGCCACGGCTGCGGGGACGGGAGCTGGCACGAGCGGCAACGGTACCTCGTAGGCTCGCCGGTGTGCGTTGGACACCACGCCGCAGGCGGTTCATGCTGATCACCGGCGGGTCCGGGTTCCTCGGGCAGCACCTGAGCATCGCATCGGAGGCGGAGGACTGGGAACTGTTCGCACCGCCCTCGACGATGATCGACGTGCGTCTTCGTGAGCGCGTGATCGACGAGATCTGCTCGTGGAAGCCCACCGCCATCGTGCACCTCGCCTATCGCAAGGGCGATCGCCGCAGCATCGTGGAAGGGAGCCGCAACATCGCCGAAGTCGCCCAGATCTGCGGCGCCCGACTGGTCCACGTCAGCAGCGATGCGATCTTCGCCGGGCGCCCCGCGCCGTACCGGGAGTACGACGCGCCATTTCCCATCACCGAGTACGGGGTGATGAAGTTGGAAGCCGAGCGGGCCGTTGTTGCCGAGTGCCCCGGCGCCGTGCTGGTGCGCACCTCACTCCTCTACGGCACTCGTCGACCGGCACCGATCCAGCTCGAAGTCGAGCAGGCGATCACGGGCAAGAAGGCGATGCGGTTCTTCACCGACGAGTTTCGCTGCCCGGCACACGCCGCCGATGTCGGCAGGGCGCTCAGCAATTTGGCTGCATGGCGCGAGATTCGAGGACCGCTGAACGTCGCCGGACCCGAGGCCATCAGTCGGGCCGACCTGGCAGCCACGTTCGCTCGCTGGATGGGCTACGACCCTCGCGCCATCACCACCGGATCGCTGGCGTTGGCGGGGACGATTCGACCGGGGCGGGTGGTGCTCGACACCACCCTGGCGACGTCCTACGGGCTCGGCTGCCGGCCGTTGTCAGAGACGTTGCGCCAGCATCCGGTTAATTGAGGTCGGCTACGAACCGCTCATCGTCACGTCACGGATCACCAAGGTGACGCCGGCGGCCCGCATCGGCAACCAGTCGACGTCGTTGCCGACCTCGACCACGTCGAGCAGCATGCGCTGCAAGGTGGATGCGATCGTGAACTCGCGGATCGGCCCACCGACGTGGCCGTTGGAGATCGACAGCCCGGAGGCGCCGGCCGAGAAGTCGCCGCTGATCGCGTTGACGCCGGAGTGCAGGCCGCTGACGGATTGGATCAGCACACCGTCCTCGACGTCGGCGATCAGCGCATCCTGATCGCGCCCACCCGGCAGCAGCTGCAGCGCCAGGCAACCGACGCCCGGAGTGCCTTTGAAGCCGCCGCGGATCGCGTTCCCCGTGCTCCTGGTGCCGACGCGCCGCGCCGAGTACGACGAGTGGACGAACTGCTTCAACACGCCGGCGTCGATCAGCACGTTGCGCCGGGCGGCAAGCCCTTCGCCATCGAGATCGGTGGCGGTGTACGCCTTGGGGTTGGTGGGGTCGTCGACCAGGGTGACGATCGAGTTGGCCACGCTCTCGCCCATGCGATCCTTGAACAGGCTGCGACCCTTGGCGACGCTCTCGCCGTTCAGCGTGCTGGAGATGATGCCGAGGAAGCTGGCCGTGACGTACGGGTCGAGCACGACCGTGGTGCGCTTGGTCGATGGCTTCGTCGCGCCGAGCAGGCGTGTTGCCCGGTCGCTGGCCTCTTGGGCGGCCTTGGCGAGATCGAACTCGACCGGTGATCGCCCGACGCTGAAGCCGAAGCCGGTCTGGGTTTCGTCACCGTCGTCGGCCAGCGTGCTGACGACCACGTAGCAGCCGTTCTCGCGACCGGTGCGACGAATGCCGGTGGTCGTCGCCACGGCGGATTCGGAGGCAACATCGGCATAGTTGGCGTCGTCGACGCGAATCCGCGGGTCGACGGCCAGCGTCAGCCGTTCGAGCTCTTTGGCCAGGGCGATCTTGCCATCGGTCGAATACTCGGCCAGCGCGTCGCTCCACAGCTCCTGTTCGATCACATCGACACCGTCGAGCTCGGCAAGGCCGGCCCACTCGTCGGGGGTGCCGAACTGCACGTTGTCCCGAGCCTCGGCCAACACCTCGGCGACGGCGGTCTCGTCGAGCACGCCCGCATAGGCGAACCCGGTGCGACCATCGCGGATCACGCGGATGCCGACGCCCTCGGTCTGGGCGGCGACGAAGTGCTCGACCTCACCCTCGTAGATGCGGATGTCTGTCTCGGCATCGCGCGACACGAACGCCTCGATGTGCTCGCCCGGCTGCGCCATTGCCACGACTCGGTCGGCGATCGCCTGCAGTTGCTCGACACTCTTCACCATGTCGGTCATGCTGCGGTGCCACCGATCGTGAGGGCCTTGACCCGCAGTGTCGGCTGACCATCGCCGACCGGGACACCCTGCCCGTCCTTGCCACACGTGCCCGGATTTCCCATCGCGAAGTCGTTGCCCAGCAGATCGATGTCGCGCAGTACCTGCGGACCATTGCCCAACAGGTTGCCCTCACGCAACGGCTCGGTGATCTCGCCATCTTCGATCAGGTAGGCCTCGGTCATGCCGAAGACGAAGTCGCCCGTTGCCGTGTTGACCTGGCCACCGCCGAGTTTGGCGATGTAGACGCCGTGGTCGGTGCCGCGCACGATGTCGTCGGGCTCCTCGGTGCCGTTGAGCACGTAGGTGTTGGTCATGCGGACCATGGGAAGGTGCATGTAGCTCTGACGCCGACCATTGCCGGATTGCGAGCGCCCTTCGTTGCGAGCCCTGAGGTAGTCCCACATGTAGTCCGTCAGCACGCCGTTCTCGATCAACACGTTGTACTGGCTGGGGTGGCCCTCGTCGTCGATGCCGATCGCACCCCACTCGCCGCTCATCGTGCCGTCGTCGACGAGGGTGACCAGTGGCGAGGCAACGAGCTCGCCCTGCTTGCCGCGAAAGACACTTCCACCTTTGGCGATCAGGTCGGCCTCGAGACCGTGGCCACAGGCCTCGTGGAACAGCACGCCACCGCTGCCGCACTTGATCACGACCGGCATGGTGCCACTGGGCGCGGGACGGGCAGTGAGCTTGACCATGGCCTGGCGTGCCGCGTCGCGGGCCAGGTCCTCGACATCGATGGTGTCGAACATCTCGAAGCCGAACGTGTGACCCGTGCTCTGGAACCCGGTCTGCATGCCGGCGTCGCCATTGGCGACCACGCTGATGCGCACGGTCTGGCGGGCCTGCTCGTCGGCCGCCAACAGGCCGTGGGTGTTGGCGATCATGATGCGCTTGCGGCTGTCGGCGTACCCGGCGCTGACCTGCACGATGGCCCCGCCACTGGCCCGCGCTGCCTCGTCGACGCGTTGCAGCAGGGCGACCTTGTCGGTCTTCGACACCTCGTCGGCGAAGCGTTCGACAGGACTGACCCGGTGATCGGCCTGGCGGGTGAGGGCGACGACGTTGGCGCCGCCGGTGCCCTGGCTGGCGGCGGCTGCCGCGGCCTCGGCCGCGGCGCGCAAACCCGCCTCGGTGAGGTCCGCGGTGTGGGCAAAGCCGGTGGTGTCGCCCTTGATCACACGGATGCCGGCACCGCGGTCGCGACCACTGGTGACCTGCTCGATGCGACCGTCGTCGAGACCGGCCATGGTGGAGCGCTTGTCCTCGATGAACACTTCGGCGAACTCGCCGCCCGTGCGCATCGCGGCGCCGAGCACCCGCTCGAGCACGTCGGATTCGACTACGTCATGTGCGGCCATCAATGCACTCCAGTCCTTGGTCCAATCCCAGGGCGGTCATCCCGGCGATCATTCAGGCGAGCCTACCGAGTACCTCGTCCCGCTCCAGCGCGTGCGATTGGCGCGAAAACCCATTCATCGACCGCCCCGATCTGCCGATACAGACGACATGAGAACGACCCGCTGGTCGGCGTTGTGCCTCGTGGTGATCGCCACGGGCGCGGTGACCGCCTGCAACCCGGCCCACCAGGCGCGCCAAGCGAAGAACATCGTGGACTCCGGCAACGCCGCTGCCTGCGTGACCGAGCGCTCGACCATCGAGAAGGCGGTCGAGTCGTACACCCTGTTGAACCCCGACGCACCGGTCACCGAGGATGCGATGGTCGCGGCTGGATTCATCCACCAAGCGTCGGTGTTGATGGACGTCTCGGCAACCGGTGCAGTCGTGCCTGCGCCCGGCAGCGTCTGCGGCTGACCCGATCGGCTCGAGACGCGGCGGCTCACCGCCCTGTCAGCCGAGGTTCGACGTACGCGGGTAGATGTCGGACGGCTCGGTCAGCACGTTGACGAGGTACGGCACGCCGGAAGCGAAACCGCGATCGAGCGCCGGGCCGATCTGTTCAGGGTCGGTCACCAGCTCACCCGCGCCCCCGAGCGCCCGCACGACCTCGTCGTAGCGGCAGCCGGGCTGCAGATCGCAGGCCACGTCCCAGCCGTAGATGGCCTGCATCGGGTGCTTCTCGAGGCCCCACATGCCGTTGTTGCCGACGATGATCACCACCGGGAGTTGGTGGCGAACCATGGAATCGACGTCCATCAGGCTGAACCCTGCGGCGCCATCGCCCAGCAGCAGGGCGATCTGGCTCGACGGGCGCGCCACGCGGGCAGCGATTGCGTAGCCGGGCCCGTTTCCGAGGCACCCGTACGGCCCGGTGTCGAGCCAGCAGCCCGGCTCGAAGACCTCGACGAACTTGCCTGCATACGAAGCGAAGTCGCCGCCGTCGCAGATCACCACGGCATCGCGAGCCAATCGCTTGGCCAGCTCGCCGTAGATCCGCGACGGTCGAATGGGTGCCTCGGCAGATGCGAGCAGCAACTGATCAGCAGCTCGCCCCACCGATTCGGAGGCCCGCAGCTCGGCGATCCAAACCTCGTGGTCGACGCGGGCGCCGCGGTGGTCGGCGAATGCCTGCAGGATCTGGATGGTGTCGCCTACCACGGTCGTCACTTCGACGTGATGGGCAACTTGCGACGCGGCGTCGACCACGTGAGCAACGCGGGCCACGCCGAAGCGGCCGAACCCGAGGCGGAAGTCGAGCGGCGTGCCGAGCACCACCACGAGATCGGCGCGTTGCTTCAACAGCCCGCGAGTGCGGAGGAACGCCAGCTCGTGATCCGCGGGCAACGTGCCACGCCCGAGGCCGTTGAAGAAGCACGGCACCCGAAGGTGCTCGACCGCGGCACGCAGTTCGGTCCACGCACCGTCCCAGTACACGTCGCTGCCCACGATGAACGCCGGCCGCTCGGCGTTGGCAATGGCCGCTGCCAGGTCGGCGACTGCATCGGCGTCGGGTGCTTCGCCACGGCCGACGCAGTCATCGAGACCTGGCAGTTCGCCGGCCGAGGGGCCGAACACGTCGAGCGGGAAGTCGAGAAAGGTCGGGCCGCGGTGCGGCGTCATCGCCAGGCGTGCTGCCTGGTGGACCATCGCTGCAGCCTGCGTTGCGTCTCTGACCGTGACCGCGGACTTCGTGATCGAGGCGACCACGGGGACGGGGTCCATCTCCTGCAACGACCCGGAGCCCCATCTCAGTTCGGGCGCCCGCCCGCCCATCACGACCAGCGGCGAGCCGTTGAAGCGGGCGGTCGTGATCGCAGACACCCCATTGGTGATGCCCGGCCCGGCTGTCAGCGCAGCGAGGCCCGGCCGCCGGGTCAACTTCGCCCACCCCTCTGCCGCGAAGGTCGCCGTCTGCTCGTGGCGGGTGTCGACGACCCGCATGCCCTGGTCGCGGGCGGCCTCGTACAACGGCCAGATGTGACCGCCATTGAGGGTGAACATCACATCGGTGCCGAACGCCAGCATCGCCGCGATGGCCTGCTGGCCGGCGTGCCCGGTCACCTGTCCGGCCGTCTGTTGCGTCATCGGACCAGTGTTCCAGACGTGGCCGGCAACCGCCTTGCCGGTCGCTCTTGCTGGTCGCTACTGCTGGTCGTTGTACCCCAACGCTCGGCTGGTGCCGCGATCCGGCGCGACGAAGCGAATGTCGCCGATCGACATCGGCCTGCCGAGGTGCAGCACGCCGATCTGGGCGAACACCGCCAGCCAATCGATGAAGCGGTGGAACACCACGGTGCCCGATTTCAGAAGTGTCTCGAGGTCGGACTCGATGGTCTGGCCGGGGATCATGTTCTCCACCAGCGTCAGCCCCGACACCGACACGACGTTGTGCGTCGGTGGGATCACGGTGTGCCCGAAGCCGGGGATCGACCGCACATGTTCACCGACGAAGCGCCAGCGGATCGCGAAGAACTCGGACTTCTCGGAGAGCCACGTCGATTCGCCGATCGACTCGTCGGGGCTGAACTTGCCGTCGAGGAACGCACCGAGCACGCCCTCGGTGTCGAGCAGGACCGCGTTGTGCGCAACGGCGAGGTCGAAGGGTTGGTCTTTGTAGATCATGGCGTCACGTACCTCGGCTTGATCGCGTTGATCCCGCCGCTTCGGGCCGCGGGCTGCACGACGACGACGTCGCAGAAGTTCTCGGGGGCGATGATCGGCAACAGTGGAGGGCCCCATTCCAGGTAGCTCGACGGCACCGACGTGTCGAAGACGTTCAGCCGTTTGTGATCTCGGTGCGTGACCACCCACACACCCTGGTGCGGTTCGCCGACTCCGTCGGCGGCAGGTGCACTGACCGGATCCTCCAAGAACTCGCCGTCGTTGCGGAGGGTCTTGACGAGGTCGTCCTTGTGGTCGTGGTTGGTGTCGATCGGGATCGGATGGTCCGACACGGGGTGGTTGTGACCCGGCGTCGCGAAGATCACGGTGACCTGGCCCGCTGCCCGGCGATTGACGCTGTGGCACTGCCAGGTGACCCAGCCTTCGAAGAACGGCTGCTGGCACTTGAAGAAGAAGTACAGCGGCCAGCTGCGCTGTGGCGCAGCGCTGGGGACCGGCGCGTCGTGATCGAGCCCCAGCGACACTTCGATCGCTCGGACGAACACGTTGGCCATGATCCGTTCGACGTTGCCCTGGTAGCCGTCCCACATACCCGTTGGCTTGTTCGGGTGCGGCTTGGTGTCGAGGCTGCCATCGGCGCGGATCCGGTAGCCGAACCACTCCTCGGCGACGGCTCGAAAGGCGCCGAACGACACATCGGCATCGGTCATCCAACCCGGCCACATCAACGAGCTGCCATCCTCCGGCTCGCCGTTGGTCAGATCACAGGGTCGGGCGATCACGCCGCGCATGTACTCGAGCATCGAGTAGCGGCGCGCCAGCCCGGGGAAGGTGATGGCCGCGTCGTCGTCGACCAGCACCTCGATGCCCTCGTTCAAGGTGTCTTCGAGCAACAGGAGAAAGTGACCCTTCTCCAGGTGATAGGGCATTTGGCCCACGATCGGGCTCCTCTCGGTGACGGTCGAGTACTCAGAGTCTGAATCCGGTGGTCCTGATACTGCTACGTGACAACGTGCTGCGCCAGCTCGAAGACCTCGATCGGCTTCGGTAGACCCTTCAAGGAGTGCAGGCCGAGCGAGCGGCCGAGGTGGATGTCGAGCCCATGGTCGATCACCGACTGCGAGACGTGCGTCTCGCCGGTCGTCGCCGTGGCCATCACCCGGGCTGCCTCGGCGACCGCCAGTCCGGATGCATCGCCACCGAGGTCGAAGACCGATCCGCTGGCGAGGCCGACGCGCACCGCGACCGCGCCACCCGGTACCACCAGCGAGGCGTGCTCGATGGCTCGGTGCAGCGCGCTGGCGGCATCGACTGCGTCACGCGGATGCTCGAACCACGACGAGAACCCATCGCCCGTCGCAGTCATGATCGAGCCGCGATATCTCCCGACCACAGATCGCACGATGCGATGGTGCTCACCGAGGATCACCGCCCACGACGCATTCCCGGCGCTGGCCATCAACCGCGTCGAGTCGACGATGTCGGTGAACATCACGGTTCGCACTCGCCCGGACGGCATGCCCACTCGGCCGGCGACCGAGGTCAACCGCTCGCGGTGCAGCCGGGCGAGCAACGGCGCGCCCAGCGCGTCGAGCGTTTCGAGCGCTGCACGTGACTGATCGAGCTCGCTCTGCCCGCCACCGCCGGTCATGAACGCATGGCGGGCCCGCTGCACGTCCAGCAACGCTTGCTCGAGCCCCGAGCCCGCTTGCATCGCCGACTGCTCGGCGCGCTGCATCCACACCTCGACCGAACCGTCACCCAGCTCGATTGCCGCGGCCGCCATCAACGACGAGATGCCGATCGGCCAGTCGTAGCTGGCTCGCACACCGCGATCGTGCACGACTTCGAACGCAGCGAACAGAGCGTCGACGACCTCGAGGTTGCCGGCCAGGATCGCCGCCTCGAGCTGGGCGAGATGGAAGCCGATGTTGCGGGCTCCGATCTCGCGACGGGGTGGGATCCAGCGCGGCCGCAACGTTTCCTCGGCCTCGTCCGCGCCGCGCAGGAACGCCGTCGCCACGAACTCGGCGAACGGGATGAACATCTGGTGCTGCCGGGCGATGCCGACGAGCGCGGCCACGCCGGGCTCGTCGCCGCGCGCCCCGCGCCGCCACATCGCAGTGGGCAACACGAGCCCGAACGGATCCCCCGAGTCCGCCCGGCGGGCGCTGAGGATGGTCGATTCGGTGTCGCTGTCGGCATCCGCGAACCGACCGAGCCGGGTGTTGGCTACGGCGCGAGCCGCCAGACCGACAGCGTGCTCGGCCCAGTTGGAGATGCGCGCCGTGCGTTCGATGGAGATCGTCGCGTTGTTGATCGTCTCCATCGGCTGCCCCGCGGAGAGCTCGACCACCGCGCGCCGGGCCAGACTGCCTCCGAACCACCACGGATCCGGTTGGGCCAGCGAGGCCCGCTCGGCGATCGTGAAGGAGTGCATCGCACCCTCGAGGTCGAGCATCGCCAGACGATGCAACCCACCGGCGAAGTGCACCATGTTGTCGGTCAGCGGATCATCGATCCCGGCGGCAAGGGACTCAGCCGTGTCGATCAGTTGCTGGCGGCGTTCGTGCTGCGGCGCGGCATACGACACCTCGGCGAGGATCGCCGCCGCCCGGGCCCGCCACATCCGGTCGAGCCCGGCATCGTCGAGCAGCGCACCGACCGTGGCGTCGAGCTCGGCGTGCCGTCGCGGCCCACCTCTCGTGAAATCGGTTCGCAATGCCAGGATCAGGCATTCGGCGCTCGAGCTCCGGTACCGCTCCGCCTTGGCGGGGTCGGTGTCGGCCTGCGCACATTCGGCGAAAGCGTCGGCCGCTTCGATCAGACGCTTGGTCGCCTCATCTCGGTCGAGCTCGTTGAAGCGGGCCTTGCCGAGCCGCTCCAACCAGCCGGCACGCTCGCGCCGATCAGCTGCAGCGTCGACGAGGAACTCGGCCAGGTCGCCGGCCGCCGACCACGATCCCCGTTCGAGAGCTTCATCGAAACCGGCTCGTACCAGCTGGCGATGGTGCACTGTCCCCGTGCACCCCGCTGCCGCCGACAACCTCACCAGCGTGCCGGCGTTCGCCGATGCGTTGGCTGCCGATTCGAGTCGATCGAGCACCTCGGCGGCGACCGCCTCCACCAACCCGTCGGTTGCCAGATCCAACGCCGTCGTGCGCAACAGCGGATGGGTGAAGGTGACACCTCCGGTGACTCGCCGCACGGCCCCGATCGTGACGAGATCGTGGATCGCCGCGTCCTTGCCGGCCAGGAGGTCGACGTCGTCCGGCCCCTGGCGAACCGCGGCATGCTCGGCCAACGCGATCAGAATCGCGGTGCGCAACGCCTCGGGCGACAGCGTCGCCAGGCGGGCGCGCCACGCCACTTCGACGGGAATGGTGCCGGTCGTCGCCGCTGGAGGCGGCAGCACCTCACCGATCGAGATCGAGTCCGCGAGGGCGCCCAGCGTCAGCGGATTGCCACCGCTGAGCTCGACGAGCCGGGCGATCGTGCGCGGATCGGTCACTCCCGGCGAGATCCGCCTGGCCAGCTCGCGGGCCTCGCGGTCATCCAGCACGGAGAGCGTGAGGCGACGGGTGATCGGTTCGCCGATCAACCTGCTGACGAGCGGCGACGATGTCGCCTCGTCGCGAACGACCAGCATCAGGCACATTCGCGCCACCTGCCCGGTGAGCGAAGCCGTGCCGAGACGGAACGCGAGATGCTCGACGTGGTGGCGGCCGGTGTCGTCGAGCCACTGCGCATCGTCGATCACCACGAGGTGCGGGAGACCGCTGCGGAGCTGATCGTCGATCCCGCCGGCATCGAGTTGGATGTCGGGTGTGATGTCGCCGCTCTCGGGCACCGTGACCACCTGGCACGCGGTGCCCTGCGCTTCGGCTTGGGCGACGAGCCAGTCGACCAGGGTCGACTTGCCGACACCGGGAGGCCCATCGAGCACGACCACCGCCGGCTGACCGGTGATCGCCGCCGTCAGCCATCGCGACAGCTGGGCGCGTTGCGGGATTCGCCCGACGATGTCGACTGCCACCTTGACCTCCGCAGCCGACACTACGTCACCGACTCCGCACAGCGGTTGCTCGAATACACACATCTCCCGACGGGTTCTGCCTGAATGCCGAGGCCACTGCAGCGGGCAGTAACGTCGAGCCTGCCATGTCGCTGAACGAGATCCGTCGGCCCGCAGATCTGCGGGGATTGAGCTACGCCGACCTCGAAGACCTCGCCGGGGAGATCCGTGATTTCATCGTGCAGGCCGTCGCCGAAACCGGTGGGCATCTGGGGTCGAACCTCGGCGCGGTCGAGCTGACGCTGGCCCTGCACCGGGTGTTCGATTCCCCGCTCGACGCGATCCTGTGGGACACGGGTCACCAGGCGTACGTGCACAAGATCGTGACCGGGCGGCAGAACCGCTTCGACC
This sequence comes from Ilumatobacteraceae bacterium, assembly GCA_031427935.1. Classification (GTDB taxonomy): domain Bacteria; phylum Actinomycetota; class Acidimicrobiia; order Acidimicrobiales; family Ilumatobacteraceae; genus JAENVT01. Next base: position 12,455 of record JANPOJ010000676.1, read on the forward strand.
AGCTCCGTCAGGCCGGCGGGCTGTCCGGCTACCCCAGCCGCGAGGAGAGCGTCCACGACCTGGTCGAGAACAGCCACGCCTCGACAATCCTGTCGTACGCCTACGGCCTGGCCGTGGCGCGCGATGCGGGCACCGATCCGCACCGCCACATCGTCGCCGTGATCGGTGACGGGTCGATGACCGGCGGGATGGCGTATGAGGCGTTGAACAACATCGGCCACTCCGGTCAACGGGTGATCATCGTCCTCAACGACAACGGCCGGAGCTACGCGCCGACGATCTCCAACCTCACCGCCGGGCCGACCCCGATGGAGCGCTCGATCGCCGACCACCCGAGCCTGCCGGCGCGCATCACCGACCGGCTGTCGCACAGCCTCACCAACATCCGGCTCAACCCCGTCTACGTGAAGCGTCAGCGCAAGCTCGAGCAGTTCCTGCGCGAGCTGCCCTATGTCGGCCCCCAAGCCGAGAAGGGCGTCGAAGCATTCAAGGCTGCGGTGCGCGAGTTCCTGCAGCCGCCCTCGTTCTTCGAGGCGCTGGGCGTTCGCTACGTCGGCCCGATCGACGGTCACGACATCGAGGAGCTCGAGCGCACGTTCCTGAACGCCATCGAGCTCTCCGCCGAGGGCCCGATCCTGGTCCACGTGCTGACGCAGAAGGGCCGCGGCTACTCGCCGGCCGAGGATGACGACGAGAAGCACCTGCACGATGCGCCCGTGTTCGATCCGGCCGTCGGCCCGCCACCGGCCATCCCGTCGGGATACACGCAGGCGTTCGCCGAGGGGATCATCAAAGAAGCCGAAGCCGACCCACGCGTCGTGGCGATCACCGCAGCCATGGCGGGACCGACGGGTTTGATCCCGTTCCAGAACCGGTTCCCCGACCGGTTCTTCGACGTGGGGATCGCCGAGCAACACGCCGTCACCGGGGCAGCCGGCATGGCGATGGGCGGGCTGCGGCCGGTCGTAGCCATCTACAGCACGTTCTTGAACCGGGCCTGGGATCAGGTCGTGTACGACGTTGCGTTGCACCGCCTGCCCGTGGTGTTCTGCCTCGATCGTGCCGGCATCACTGGCGACAACGGCCCCAGCCATCACGGTGTGTACGACCTCGCCCTGCTCGCCAAGGTGCCGGGCATGCGCGTGCTGGCACCGTCGAGCGCGCAAGAGCTCCAGGTCATGCTCCACGATGCGATCGAGCTTGCCGACGAAGGCCCGGTCGCGATCCGCTATCCCAACGGCACCGCACCGCAGGTCGGCGAGCACGAGGTGGGGACCGGTCTGCGCGCCCACCGGCTTCGACGCGGCGATGGGTCGGTGTGCATCTTGGCCATCGGCAAGCTCGTTTCGTTCGCCAATCAGGCAGCCGTCACCCTGGCCGCACAGGGCATCGATGTGACCGTCTGGGACGTGCGGTCTTGCGCGCCGCTCGACCCGGTGATGATCGCCGACGCGGCAACCCATCGCAGCGTGGTGACGTGCGAGGACGGCATCCGTGACGGCGGCATCGGCATGACGATCGCCGACCAGGTGCACGAGATCACCCGCGCGGTGCCGGTCGAGGTGCTCGGCCTGCCCTCCAAGTTCATCCCGCAAGGAAAGCCCGACCGCATCCTGGCCCAACTCGGCCTCGACGCCGAGGGCATCGCTGCGGCCGTGCATCGCCGCCTCACCTCCACCACGTCGCTCACCAAACCGGTGTGAGCCCCATGCCGAGCCAACGATTCGACCGCTACTCGCGCCTGCAGATCGACGAGCATGCGCACGGCGTGATGCTGATCACGCTGTCGAACCCCGGAAAGCTCAACGCCACCGATGCCGGCCTGCACGCCGAACTGTCGACCATCTTCGCCGATGTGCATGCCAGCCCGGAGGTTCGGGCCGTGGTCGTGACCGGCGAGGGCACCGCCTTCAGCGCCGGAGGTGATCTCGACTGGATCGGCGAACAGGTCGGCAACTACGAGCGCACGATGAGTGTGATGCGCGAGGCAGGCGACATCGTGCGCACGATGATCGAGTGCGACACGCCGATCGTCAGCGCCATCAACGGTGTCGCCGTGGGTGCCGGCCTGGCCGTGGCGTTGATGGCCGACATCTCGATCATCGACCAAGACACCAAGTTGACCGACGGGCACCTGCGGCTGGGCGTCGCCGCGGGCGATCACGCCGTGGCCATCTGGCCGTTGCTGTGTGGCATGGCCAAGGCCAAGTACTACCTGTTGACCAGTGATTTCATCGATGGCCGCGAGGCGGAGCGGATCGGGCTGGTCTCCAAGGCAGTGCCCGCCGCAGAGGTGCTGCCAGAAGCACTGGCCATCGCCGACCGGCTGGCTCGCGGTCCACGCCAGGCGACCGCCCTGACCAAGCGAGCCCTCAACCACTGGTTGCGGCAGGCGCTGCCGAACTTCGAGGCGTCGCTGGCCTACGAGATGCTCAACTTCCTCGGCCCCGAGGCCACCGAAGGCCTGGCTGCCCTGCGCGAACGACGACGACCGGAGTTCCCCGAATGACCATCGACCGCGACCTCACTGCTGATCTCGCCCTCGGCCTGGAGTTGGCAGGAATCGCCGACCGGATCACATTGCCCTACTTCGAGCGGCGCTCCTTCAATCTCAGCTGGAAGGCGAACCACACCGAGGTCACCGAGGCCGACCGCAACGCAGAGTCGGCGATCGCCGCCGAGGTCATCGCCCGGCGACCCGACGACGGCCTGTTCGGCGAGGAGCACGGCGTCGTCGGCAACGTCGACTCGCCGTGGCGGTGGGTCGTCGATCCGATCGACGGCACCTCGAACTTCGTCCGCGGCATACCGGTGTGGGCCACGTTGATCGCCCTCACGCACCGCGATCACGGCCCGGTCGTCGGCGTGGTGTCGGCCCCGGCCCTGGCTCGACGTTGGTGGGCTGCCAAGGGCCTTGGCGCGTTCGCCGACAACCGACCGTGCACGGTGTCGACCGTCGACCGGCTCGACGAGGCCCAGGTGTGCGTGACCTTCTCGAGCGGGTGGGACGACGCCGGGCTGACCGACCGTTTGGTGGCGCTGCAAACGGCTGCGTATCGCGCCCGCGGCTTCGGCGACTTCTGGCAGCACATGCTGGTCGCCGAGGGCGCGATCGACCTGGCGATCGACGCCATCGGCTTGGCCCCGTACGACCTCGCCGCGGTCATGGTGGTGGTCGAGGAAGCGGGCGGGATGTTCACCGACCGCCACGGCGAGCGCACCTACCTCCACGATTCCGCGGTCTCGTCGAACGGCATCTTGCACCACCACATCGCCGGCCTCGGCGACGGGTCCCCCATCGAATCCGTTTGACGCTGCTCTCGCAGGGTGCCGAAGAACGCCGTTCATGGCCTGATTCGACCTGCGCCGCGTGCGTTCATGTCCGGCGTGATGTCTGGAGCGCAGTTGCGCCGCTCTGAGCGGGGAGGTCGGCGGAGCTCTATCAGGCGCATTGGGTTCGGTATCACGCCACCGGTGGCAAAACTCGCGCCCGACCAGCGCCGTTGGGATCGATATCACGCCACGCGTGGCCGAAATCGCGCCCGACCACCCGCAGTTGCTACGAGACAGCGGCGCAGAGAGCCGGCGACCCCACGCAACAGGCCGAATTTCAGCAGCCTGCTAGCTAGAGGCCGACGGGGTGGTCGGTGGGGCCGAACAGGAAGAACGTGTCGAGGTAGGGCGTGGGGTCTGCCGACCACCCGAATGCCACGACCTGCTCGCGGGTGCGACGACCGAGGCGGCCACGGAACATCTCGAAGTCGGGCACGTCGATCGTCACTGCGGGCAACCCGGCCGCGGCGACCTGCGAATCGAAGCCCTCACGCAGGCGCTCGGCCGCCCAGGCCAGCACCTCGTCCGACAACTCGGGTTCGAGACCGAACGCGGCGCGCAGGTCGGTCTCGTGGGCATGCACATCCATGACCGCGGCGCCCGCCTTGGCGCCATCCGGCGACGACAGGAACGTCTCGAAACCGGGCGCCACCTCGGCCCACTCGTCGACCACTTGGGTGACGGACTTGTCGCGCCCGCGCTCGACCTGGGCGGCAGTCCACGGCGACGTGGCCGCGCCGTCCATGTTGCCGCTGAGGATGTCGTTCATCACCCCAGCGAGGTGAGCGACGACGTCGTGGGCGTTCCAAGCGGGGTCGCCGGCACCGCTCGATCGCTGACGCTGTCGTCGACGAGGCTCGCGATGCGCAAGCGCGACGCCCGAGAGATCGATCCGAGGTCGATGGTCATCGGAAGCGACATTACCGAGTCCGCAACTCGGTAGGAACCGTCGTACCGGACGACGTAGCGTTGGGTCGATGAGCGACAGCCAACAGCCGGCCACGCGGGCCATCACGGCCGGACGCGCGCACAGCCGTACGTCGCTGGCACCGGCATTGTGGGCCAGCACGACGTGGGAATCCGACGGTCTCGCCGACGCCAATCGGCGGGCGACCTCCATCCGCGCCGGCGAGTTCTACAGCCGCTACTCCAACCCGACGGTGCGTTCGTTCGAGGAAGCGATTGCTGCGCTGGAGGGCGCCGACGACGCCCTCGCGTTTGCGTCGGGGATGGGCGCGATCGCGACGGTCGTCTTCGGCCTGTGTTCGTCCGGCGATCACATCGTGGCCCAGCGCCAGCTGTACGCCGGCACGCTCGCCTTCCTGCAGGGCCCGTGCCAGCGGATGGGGATGGAGATCACGCTGGTCGACGCAACCGAGCCCGGTGCCTTTGCTGCCGCGGTGCGGCCGGGAAAGACCATGCTGGTGTTGGCCGAGACGCCGTCGAACCCCCGCCTCGAGCTGGTCGACCTCGACGAGCTCGGCTCGCTGCGTGGGCCGATCACGGTCGTCGACTCGACCTTCGCCACACCGCTCGGGCAGCAGCCGCTGGCCCACGGTGTGCATCTCTCGCTGCACTCGGCGACGAAGGGCATCGCCGGCCTCAACGACGCCACGCTGGGGGTGGTTGCCGGCGAGCAGGAGCTGATCGATGCCATCTGGGCGTACTCCGTGTTGCACGGCGCAACCGCTTCGCCGTACGACGCGCTCAACGCCATCCGCGGCATTCGCACCCTGGCGGTACGAACGGCACATCAAGCGGCGTCGGCGCTGCGCATCGCCGAGGTGCTCGTCGAAGAGCCGGCGATCGCCGCCGTTCACTACCCCGGGCTCGTCTCACATCCGCAGTTCGACCTCGCCAAGCGCCAGATGCGCCACGGGGGCACGGTGCTGGCCATCGAGCTCGCAGGTGGCCGCATGGCTGCCGAGCGGTTCATCGATTCGCTGCAGCTCGCCCGGGTCGCCACGTCACTCGGTGGTCCCGAGACGCTGGTCTGCCACCCGGCAACGTCGACGCACGCCAGCCTCACGCCGGCAGAGGCCGAGGCCATGGGCGTGAGCGAAGGCCTCGTACGCATCTCGGTCGGTCTCGAAGACACGTCCGATCTGGTGAGCGACCTTACCAACGCACTCCATCGATGACGCGTGTGCTGTGCCTGCACGGCCTGGGCGGGACTGGCGCAACGATGTGGCCCCTCGTGGCCGCCTGCATCGACGCCGGCTTCACGACGCTCGCACCCACGTTGCCCGGGCACGGCACCGACCCGCAGGATCTCGTCGGTGTCACCTGGGATGATTGGCTCGAGGCGGCACGTGCGTGGGAGGCCGATGCCGTCGTCGGTCAGTCGATGGGAGCCAACCTCGCGCTGCAACTGGCTGTGGAGCAACGATGCGTGGCGGTCGTGTGCATCAACCCGGTGATGCCCGACGCCGATGCCATGGACGGTCTCGAATGGCGCAAGAGTCGCGGACAGGAGTGGGTCGATGTCGGGGAGTCGACGGTCGGCGAGATCGCCTACGAGCGCCTTCCGATCGATGCCGTGATCGCGATGACGAACGGTGTCGCCACGATCGACCTGGCCGCAGTTGATCGGCCGGTGCTGTTGGTGACGAGCGCCACCGACGACGTCGTCGACCCGAACGCGTCCGATGCGATCGCGGCGATCTTACCCGGCGATGTGCGACGCCTGCGACTACGCCGCAGCCGTCACGTGGCAACGCTCGATGTCGAACGGGACGTGTTGCAACGGGCTGCCATCGACTTCATCAGGGCCCTGTCGATCAGCACCTGATCGACGAGGTTCAGTGATAGTACGGATTCTCACCCGACGCATGATCGGTGAGATCCCGAACACGCTCGATCTCCGGCACCTGCTCGACCAGCATGGTCTGCACGCCGTCGAGCATGGTCATGCGGCTCATCGAGCAACCGTGGCAACCGCCACCCATCGTCAGGTACGCGGTTCCCTCGCCATCGTGGCCGACGTACGAGACGAAGCCACCGTGTGCGGCCAGCGCCGGGTTGACCTCACCCTTGATCAGGGCCTCGACCTCGGCGCTGAGCGCATCGTTGGAGATCAGGCCCTCGACGGATGGCGCCTTCGGCTTGTTCGGGTTGCGGATCACCAGGCCCTGCGTTGCGGTGTGGTCGAGCGTGGCGCCTTCGAGCAGGTCCAGCGCCGAGGCGGCGATGATGACCTTCAGGCTGCCGATCTCGGGACGCGAGTGGGTGCGAACCTCGTCACTGAACGCTGCCTTGGTGACGATGTCGAAGCTCAGGTCGTACTTGAAGTCTTCGCCCGGATTGCTGACGATCTCCAGCCGGAGGCCAAGACGGTCACCTTCGGGCTCGACATCGCGGAGCTTCACCAGTTCCTGCAGCGCCTCGGGAGTGACGGTGATGATCTGACCGATCTCGGTCTGTGCGGCCTCTGCGGCAAGTGGACTCACGCCGCCAAGGCTACCGTCACGATTCGGCTCTGACCATCAACCACCACCGTTGCACACGATGCGCTGGCCGGTGATGTACCCCGCCCCGTCGCTGCACAGCCACAGCACGACGTTGGCAACATCGAGCGGTTGACAGACGCGTCCGAACGGTGCCACCGCATCGAGTGTGCGCAGGTCTTCGAGTTCGCGGTTCCCCGTGATCGCCCGCGCCAACCGCACACCCATGTCGGTCTCGACCAGGCCGGGAGCGACGACGTTGACGTGGATGCCATGGGCCCGCTCCTCTTTGGCCAACGTGAACGCCAGCGCCTCCATCGCCGCTTTGCCCATGTTGTACGGCGCACCGTTCGCCGAGTAGTTCGACGTCGCCACCGACGAGATCATCACGACGTCACCGCGCCCCCGCGTGCGCAGGTGCGGGATCGCCAGCCGAGCGAGATGATGCGAGCCGAAAGCATGGGCGGCTACCACCCGAACCATCTCGTCAGGATCCGTGTCGGCGACGGACTTGCCGCGCGAGGCGATGCCCGCGTTGCACACCAGGATGTCGAGACGGCCGTACTCGGCGACGATCGCGTCGATCATCGCAGCGCACGCCTGCGCGTCGTCGACCGACGCTTGGTAGGCCGATGCCGCACCCCCGGCGGCGCGGATCGCGGCCACCGTTTCGGCCGCAGCGTCGGCATCGCGGCGATAGTTCACCGCAACGGTGGCACCCTCGGACGCCAGCAACTCGCTGATGCCGCGACCGATCCCCCGGCCTCCGCCGGTGACGAGTGCAACACGACCATCGACTTGCCCCATGTGACTGCTCCTCTTTGTAATCGCTGGGCGGCGATGCCAACCTTGCGTGCATGCAAGAGGGCAGCCGGAAGGCAATCATCGCCGCGTTCTTCGCCAACCTCGGCATCGCAGTTGCCAAGTTCACCGGGTTCCTGATCACCGGATCGGCCGGTCTGCTGGCCGAATCCGGCCACTCGCTGGCAGACACGGGCAACCAGGCACTGCTCATGCTCGGGTCCAAACGCGGCAACCGGCCTGCCGACCGCGCTCACCCGTTCGGCTACGGCCCGGAGCGCTACTTCTGGGCCTTCGTCGTGGCCCTCGTGCTGTTCAGCATGGGCGGACTGTTCGCGCTCTACGAGGGGATCGACAAGCTGCGCAATCCGCACGGCGTCGACAACGCGGCCGTCGCCTTCGCGATCCTGCTGATCGCCGTCGCCCTCGAGACATATTCACTGCGAACTGCAGTGAAGGAGTCGAATCGCGTTCGTCAGCCCGGCATGAGTTGGGCAACGTTCATCCGCACCAGCAAGGCACCGGAGCTCCCCGTCGTCCTGCTCGAAGACGTCGGCGCCGAGATCGGCCTGTTCTGCGCACTCGCCGGCTTGACCCTCGCCGAGATCACCGGCAACGCTCGTTGGGATGCCGCAGGCTCGATCGCCATCGGCGTGCTGCTGGTCGGCATCGCCTTCGTGCTGGCCCGGGAGATGAAGCCGCTGCTGATCGGCGAGGCGGCCAGCAACAGCGACCTCGACAAGATCACAACTACGATCTCCACCTCCGCCAATGTGAACTCGATCATCCACATGCGAACGATGCACCTCGGGCCCGACGATCTGCTGTTGGCTGTCAAAGTCGACTTCGATCACTCGCTGTCGATGGAGGAGCTGGCGCACGCCATCGATCAGGTCGAAGTGGCGACGCGTGCCGCCGTACCGAAGACCACCACGATCTACATCGAACCCGACATCCGTCGGCAGCCCTCTTCGTGACGGGGCTCGGCCCGGTTCGCCACGCTCGACCGATCGGACTGGTCGCGATGATCGCCGCCGTCATCACGTTCAGCGCCAGCTCGACGATCATCCGCAAGGCAGGTGCGCCTGGGCCCACCATCGCGTTCTGGCGCATGCTCGGTTCCAGCCTCATCTGGACCGGGCTGCTCCGGATCCGGGAAGGTCGCTTCGTCACGCTGCAGGAGTGGCGGCGAGCGATCCCAACTGGTGTGGTGCTGGGCCTCAACATCCTGCTCTTCTACACAGCCGCCACCCGCACGAGCGTGGCCAATCTCGAGTTCATCACCGCCCTCGCCCCGCTGATGCTGATGCCCGCCGGAGCGGTGTTCTTCCACGAGAAGGTCGATCGCCGCGCCGCGCTGTTCGGCATCATCTCGATCGCCGGTCTGGCACTGGTGCTGTTCGACGCCCCCAAGCGTGGGGCGGCAACGTGGCCGGGTAACGGGCTGGCCGTGCTGTCGCTGACGACGTGGTGCGGCTACCTGCTGGCCAGTCGCCAACTGCGCCGGGGGATGAGCGTGGCCACGCTGATGGCTTCTGCGCTGCCGATCGCCACCGTGACCACGCTGCCGGTCGTGCTGCTCAATCACGACATCGGCAAGTTCGACGCGCGCTCGATGGTGTACATCGTGATCTTGACGGTGCTGACGGGCGTCATTGCCCACGGGTTGATCGTGTTCGCCCAACGCAAGGTGCCCATCGGCATCATGTCGATGATGCAGGTCGGTCAGCCGGCGCTGGCGGTGGTGTGGTCGGCGATCTTCCTCAGCCAGTCCATTCGGGCCCTGCAGATCGTGGGGA